>NC_013192.1:308201-616402 GCF_000023905.1 Leptotrichia buccalis C-1013-b
TCTTTATCCATATCAGCTTTTTGAATATAATAATCGTTTCCTTGTTTGGTAATTTTTATAAAAGTCCAGTAATTTCTCCATTCTCCAATAATATTGTCCATTTCTGAATTTTTTTCTGTACTATTTGTTTTTCCCGCTGTTTCTTTTTGAATATTTGGTAAATTGTTTGAAAATGATATTGTTGAACTCATGATTATGGCTGCTGTTAAAATAATTTTTTTCACTATTATTACTCCTTATTCTTTAATTTTATTTAAATCGTAGCATATTAAAGTAAGATTATACTTTATATTTTTTATTTATTAACTTATAATCTTAAAAAAGAAACTAAAATATCTATATAATATTTAAAAAATTCTTAAAATGTATTATAAACAGAAAAAGCTGAGAGAAATCCCAGCTTGTTAATAATCAAAAGGATTAGCTTTACTAAATTTTACAATTTGAATGTTTTGAATATTAATAAAGATTTTATTCTTAGGAAATATTTTGTTAAAGCTGTGATGAGGGGCTATTATTTTCCTCGATTTTGAACATCTTTTTCTATTTCTAGTTTCCAGCTTTCGTCTAAATATCCTGCTCTTACTCCGTCTATTGCTTTTTCTACTGCTCTGTAGTTGTTTTGAGTTCCGATGCTGTCAGATTTGTATTGTACGGCTCTTGATTTTTTTATTCCTAGATTTTCTGCTGTTCCTATTGCATCTATATTTGCTCCTAAGAATATAAATTCCCATTTTTCATTTTTATTTTGTGCTTCTATTAGTCTTCTTACTGTAGTTAAGTTGTATTCTTTACTTGCATTTTCCATTCCGTCAGTAATTATTACGAATAAAACTTTTTTTGCTTTGTCTTTGCTGCTTAATCTTGCCTGTTCAGATTTTACTTGTGAAATAGTTCTTCCAATTGCGTCTAAAAGGGCAGTAGTTCCACCTGGAGAATATTCTTTTTCAGTTAGCGGTTTTACTTCTGATATTGAAGTATGGCTGTATAATAATTTATATTCATTGTCAAATAGAACGGTTGTAACATACGTGTTTCTATTTTTCGCTTTTTTCTGTTTTTCCAGCATTGAATTGAATCCTCCAATTGTGTCGGATTCTAATCCGCCCATTGAACCGCTTTTATCCAGAATAAATATAAGTTCCATTTTTTCCTGATTTTTTTTGATAGTAGTTTTTTTTGTTTTTGGAGCAGGGATAATGGACAGACTTAAAAGCAGAAAAATAACTAAGTTAAAAATTTTTTTCATTTTAATTCATTCCTTTCGTTTTTTATAATATTTATTACAAACTCCTTCTAATAATAGTGTACCTGAAAAAGTTAAAAATTTCAATAAGATAATTACAAAAATTTAATTTTGGCAAGTAAAAAACGAAATATAAATAATAATTGACAAAACCGACAAAACGTTATATTATATAAAAATGACTTGGAAGTCAATTTTATTTGTTAGGCGGGAGATGTTTGGAAAGAAAAAAAGGGAAAAAAAATCAGAAAAGAAAAAAAATATTAGATAAGGCATGGGAATTGTTTAGGAAAAATGGGTATGAAGAAACGAAAGTGGAAGATATCACTAGGGAACTGGGAGTTTCAAAAGGGAGCTTTTATACTTATTTTAAGACAAAAGATGAAGTTCTGTATGAAATTTTGGAAAGAATAAAAAAAGAAAATGAGGAAAGAATTAGTAAAATTAATGTTAATCAGGAGCCTAGTAAAATTCTGGAAGATTATGTTATCAGTAAAATGAATTATATTGTTAAACTTCTCAATAATATGAAAATAAGCAGTATTAATAGAAATCTTTCAAATTCAAAACTAAAAAACTTTTTTGAAGAATTGAAAAAAGTATCAATTGAATTTATAAAAAAAAATATTGTTGAAAAATTTAACAAAATAAATGGAAATAAGTATAATTTGGAAATTATATCCGAATTTGTATATTTGGCGATAGAAGAATTTTTATACAATGAGTTTGTTTTGAAAAATTTTAAAAATTTAGAAAGTAGCGACTTTATAAATATTGAAAATACTGATGAATTTGAAAATTCATTGAAGGAAGTAATAAAATTTATAAATAATGCATTCAAATAAATTTAGGAAGGAAAAACAAAAGATGAACAAAAATAGAATAAAACTGCTAACGGCATTATTACTTTTACTATCTGGAATTTCCAGTTTTGCACAAAAAATTACGATACAGGAAGCTGCAGAAATGGCAGTAAAAAACAATAAGGACATCAAGGTAGGAATGCTGGAAGTGGAACAGGGACAGATTGATGTGGACAGAAGCTGGAAAAAGAAATTTTTTACAGTAAGCTACAATGCTTCGGCAAATGCGCATTTTAAAGATATTTTGACTAAAAATGTCTTGACCAAGACAGGAGAATCATATCAGCATTATGTATCGTTATCACAGCCAATTTATACAGGCGGAAAATTAAAATTGGGAAATGAAATAAGTAAGGATAATTTGAAATTAGCCGAGCTAAAATTGGATAAAACTAAAAAAGATACGATTTTAAGTACAGTTCAAGCATATATTGATGTTTACGACGCAATCAGTACACTTGGAGTATTACAAAAATCGAAAGAAGCATTAGATGAAAATTATAAAATTCAGACGGAAAAATATAATTTGAGAATGGTTACAAAACCTGAATACAGAGAAGCGGAACGTGGCGTAAAAGATATGGAAGCGCAAATTGTACAGCAACAGGGAAATATTGAAATTGCAAAGGAATCTTTGGGAATATTAATTGGAATACCAGATTCAAAAAATATTGAAATAGTTCCATTTGGAGTAGAAGATAATTTTACTAAGACAGTTGACTTAAAACAAGACTTGGAAAAATTGCAAACTTTGAATACAGAATATAAGATTGCACAAAAGCAGATTGACATTACGAAAAAGAATGTAAAATTAGAAAAAGCTAGCTTTATGCCGACAATCAACGGAACAATAAACTATGGAGCATTAAATGCAAAAAATAAGCCAAAAAAATTATTTGAAACAAAAGAGTTTACATCAGTAGCAGGGGTAACATTCTCTTGGGATATTTTTGACTGGGGAAGAAGAAAGGACAATGTAAAATATGCCGAAAAAACTCAGGAGATTTCTGAAGTTAAGTCAGAACAGACACTAGATCTTGTTAAAGCAAATATGAGAAAAACATATTATCAGCTTCAGGCATTGGAAAAAAGTTTGGAAGCATTGAAAGTTGCAGTGGAAAAAGCTGAAGAGACTTATGAACTGGAAAAGGAAAGATACAAATATAACTTAATTACAATGAATAATTTGCTGGATGCAGAGGCAAAACTAAGATTAAGCCGAGTAAATTATGCAAACTCCAAATTAAAATACTACTATCTAGTATCACAGTATGGGGCATTTTTAGATTAATTTAAAAAATAAAAGCAGGAGGAAAATAATGAAAATGAAGTTATATAATAAAAAAATTATAGTAGGGCTGGCAATACTTGCGATGCTTGCAATATCTTGCGGAAAGAAAAAAACTCAGGCAATTGACAATTCAAGACCAGTAAAAGTACAAATTATTGGACAAAATTCAATTTCTTTGGGATATAAAGCGAGCGGAACTTTGAAAGGAATTGAAGAAGTCCCATATACAGCTACTTCTTCTGGAGAAATAGTTGTAATAAATGCAAAAAACGGTGATAATGTCAGAGCAGGGCAAGTCATAGTTTCAATTGACAACCAGACTGCTAGATCAAATGTGAAAAGAGCAGCTTCAACTGTAAATACAGCTTCATCAAATATCAATTCATCATCGGCAGCATTGGAAGAAGCTAGAATTAATTATGAAAAATACGCTATGTTGTATGAAAAAAGACTTGTAACAGAAACTGAATATCTAAATGCAAAAACTCAGTATAATTCAGCAAAAGCCAACCTGAATGCTTCAAAAAATAATTTAAGTTCTGCACGTGCAGAACTGGATTCAGCAAACGACACAAATAGAAAAACGGTTGTAAAAACTAATACAACAGGAACTATTGCACATATGAATTTGGAACTGCATCAGCAAACTTCAGCAGGAAATCAATTATTTACTGTAATAAATGAAGGGGAAATGCAGCTGGAAGTTGGAGTTTCACCTGAAATAATTAGCAAAATTCATGTTGGAACGCAAGCCAAAGTAAAAATTGATGAACTAAAAGGGGAAGAATTGACGGGAACTGTGTATGAAGTAGCTGCAGCAGCAAATTCATCAAGTAGACAATTTACAGTAAAAATCAAAATTCCTAATTCAAACAGAAGGCTAAAAAGTGGAATGTATGGAACTGCAAGTATAGATACAGGAGCTGAAGACGGATTAATTATTCCTAAAAAAGCTATTGTCGTAAAAGGTGTGGAACAAGTAGTTTACATTGTTAGAAATGGGAAGGCAGTTGCAATTCCTATAAAAATAACTAATCAGAATGAAGAAATGGCAGCAGTTACTGGAAATGGATTAACAGCTGGAATAGAATTGATAGTTGATGGACAGAATGTTGTTCAGAATGATGAAAAAATAAGAAGAGTACAATAGTTTTTTATTTAATTTTTAGAGTATAATGTTTTTTAAGTCAGTCAGATAAATTTTGAAATTTTTTATTTTTCAAATTTATTTGGCTGTATTTTAGAAATTAAGTATAAAAAAATTAATTTAAAGATTCTATAAAAATTAAAGAAATAAATTAAGGAGAAGCAAAAAATGACAGTAGCAGAATTTGCGACGAAAAGAGTCGTTTCTACAACGATGATATTATTATTTATGATTTTTTCAGGATTCATGACTATGCGTTCGATGAAGAAGGAATTGATACCTGATTTTAAGTTTCCAATGGTAGTTATCAGTACGAGCTGGACAGGAGCCGCTTCTGAAGATGTAAAAACTCAGATTTCTAAAAAAATAGAAGATGCGGCACTAAATGTTGATGGGATTAAGAATATTTCAACAAGTTCAACTTATGGAAATTCAAATGTTATAGTTGAGTTTAATTTTGGTACAGATACTGATATAAAGCAGGTGCAAATACAATCAGAAATTGATAAAATAAAAAGAGATTTACCAAGTGACGCAAACGATCCAGTTGTTTCAAAAATGAATATGGCTGGAGGAAATTCAGATATGGCACTAATGGTTGCAATAAGAGGCGGAGACGAGGCTACGATTACTTCTTTTATAGAGGAAACGTTAAAACCTAGACTTAAGAGAAACAGAGGTGTCGGTGATATATCAGTATTTGGAAATGCCACAAGGCAAATAAAAGTGAAACTGGATCCATACAGATTGCAGGCGTACAATTTGTCTCCAAGTGAAATATATGCAAAAATTCAAGCAGCTAATACAATTGTTCCAGGCGGAACGGTAAAAGATGGCAGCAAGGAATTTATACTGAAAGTTGACGGTGAATTAAAAACGTTGGAACAAATACAGAATATTATTATTTCCAATAAAGATAATCAGGTAGTCAGATTGAATGATGTGGCGACGGTTGAATACGGAACAAAGGATAAAACGTCTTATTCTAAATATGATGGACAAGATATGATTTCAGTTATGATTCAGAAAAGTAAGGATGGAAATCTAGTTGAAATTGCAAGTATAGCAAGAAAAGCTCTAGAAGAAATGAAACCTTTATTTCCATCGGGAACAAGCTATGAAATAATAACTGATAACAGTATAAGAGTAAAAGAGGCAATATCTAATGTGACAAGTACGGGTCTTCAAGCGCTGGTCATAACAATAATAGTGCTGCTGGTCTTTTTGAAAGATTTAAGAGCGGCACTTGTTGTTGGAATGTCGATACCAATATCAGCGATGTTTACGTTCTTTCTACTAGGTACACAGGGAATTACGTTAAATATGATTTCGCTTATGGGGTTGGCACTTGCGATTGGATCGTTGGTGGATAATGCGGTAGTTACGTTAGACAATATATTTGATCATATTCAGTTAAATAAGGAACCGGCAATGGTGGCGGCTATTCGAGGGACAAATGAGGTAATACTTCCAATGATAGCGTCAACAGCAACTTCAGTTTGTGTATTTTTACCAATAGTCTTATTTCCAGGATTTGCAAAGGAAGTCTTTTCAGGAATTTCTTTTTCAATGATGTTTGCACTATCTACTTCAATTGTTGTGGCAATGCTGTTTATCCCGATGGCTTCGAGTATATTTTTAAATATTGAGAAAATATCAGGGGCTGCAGGAAAAGCACATAGATTTAATGCGTTTAGAGACAAATACAAGGAGCTTGTAAAAAAAGCGTTGGAAAATAGAAAAGTTGTCATAATTGGGATAGCAGTTCTATTTGTTGTGGTAGTTTTTGGACTTGGAAAAACTGTAAAAAGTGCATTTTTCCCGACGATTGACAATAATGAATATTCAGTGGTGGCATCACTTTCTACTGGACTGGATGTGGAAGTGGCACACGAAATTTCTAAACAAATGGAACAGATAGTAAAAGAAGACCCTGTAACTAAAAATTATACAACGATAGTAAATGCTCAGGCGGCAATAGTAAATGTTGATGTAAAAAAAGATACGATGAAGGCTATGGAACGAGTGCGTCAAAAAATGAGCAATATTCCAAACGTTACAATTGCAGTGTCACCGCAGAAGGCTGGAGGACGTGCAGTTTCAAAGGATTATTCATTCCAAGTTGAAGGAGATAATGCTGAAGAAATCAATAGAATTGCCAATGCGATTATGGCAGATATGAAGCAGCAGAGCTGGTTCAAGGATGTAAAATCATCATCGGAAGGCGGATATCCACAGGCACAGCTGGAAGTAGACAGAGTAAAGGCAGAAAGTTATGGACTGAGTGTTACAGATATCACTAGAATGTTAAATCAGACAGTTTTAGGAGTAGATCCAATAGAAGTAACTCAAGATACTGAAACATTAAAAGTTTATATGGAATTTGAAGACGAGTATAAAAATTCGCTTGAAAAAATATTGAATATAATGATAAAAACTAGCACAGGACAATTTGTAAGGCTGGGAGATATAGCGACAATGAAGGAAGTGGAAGGAGCGGCTTCAATTGAGACTTATAATGGAGCTCAAATCGTAACAGTCGGTGCAAATATGGACAAATCCAAGGGACTGAATGACGCCGCTTCTTTTGTAAATGCTTCGTTCCAAAAAACTAATCCAGCGGCAGGATACAAAATAGCTCCAGCAGGAAATGCACAAAGCCAGAAGGAAATGGGTGGAGAAATTATGAATGCGCTGGCATTGTCAATAGTTCTTATCTATATCGTGCTGGCAGTACAGCTGGAATCATTTGTATTACCGCTAATAATGATGTTGGCATTGCCATTGTCAATGATTGGAGTAATATTTGGACTGGCAGTAACAAGGATACAGCTCAGCATGTTCGTTATGATCGGGATTCTTATGCTGTTTGGGATGGCGGTTAATAATGCCATCGTGCTGTTGGATTTCGTGTCGGGATTACGGCAAAAAGGCATGGAAATTCGAGAGGCTCTAGTGGAAGCAGCAGGTTCAAGACTTCGTCCAATACTTATGACAACACTTACAACGGTACTTGGATGGATTCCAATGGTATTTTCAAGTAAAGGAAGTTCAGGTTATTATCAAGGAATGGCGGTAGCAGTTATGTTTGGACTGTCGTTCTGTACACTCTTGACTTTATTCTTTATACCAGTAGCTTATTCAATTGTTGAAGAAAGAAAGGAAAAAAGACAGAAAGCGAAGGAAGAAAAAAGAAGAGCAAAAAAAATAAATGAAAGAAATTAAAAAATACAATTTTAAATAAAATAGAAAAGAGGTGCTTTTTTGAAAAGAGTTGAGATATACTTTGATTCTTACTTTATTGATAAAATAAAAGAAGAAATGAAAGAATATGGGATTGAGCAATATATTATTATTCCACAAGTATACAGCCGCTGGAGCAGAACATTAAAACATTTTAACAATCACGTCTGGCCTGGAACTGACAGTGTTTTGATAACATATCTGGAGGACAGGCAGGCAAAGGAAATTATGAGGCTTATAAAAATAATGAAAATAGATTTAGGAAAATCAATTTCAATGGGAGCAGCCATGTTACCAGTTGATGACATTATTTTATAATTTAACATCAGCTAGAAAAACTGTCCATATTTTCAAGTATAAGGGGTTGGGACACTTGATTACAGGTGTCCTGATTTTTAAAAAATTTGAATCAAATTAAAAATTTTTAGTTTTTAATATCGTTCTTGAAAAAAATGTGTTAAAATATATAGTATTTTAAAATTGAATTTAAAAGGAGAAAGATGTAATGAATATTGAAAATGAAAAAAATGTTGAGATAAAAGTTGTAGGAATAGGTAAAACAGGGAACAGCGCCCTAAATGAAATAATAAAAGCTGTAGAAGCGGATTTTGTGGCAGTTAGTGAGAAACAGGAAAATTTGGACTTATCGGAGGCTGGGATAAAAATATTAGTAGCTGAAGATTTTGAGAAAAAAATTCAAAAAGCGCTGGAAAATACTGATATGCTATTTATTTTAGCAGAAACAGATGAAGTGGAAAATGTAAAAATATCTACAGCTGTTGCTAAAATAGCGCAATCACTTGATATATTAACTATATCAATAATAGCCGCTCCTTCTGAAGCAGAATTTGCAAAAACTGGAAAAGCGGAATTAAAACAGTTTGCAGATATTGTAATTACAGTACCAACTGAAAAAATATCTGAAGAAATAAATAAAATTTTTATAAAAAATATAAAAGTGATAGAGGATATAATACGAGAACGAGGAATTGTCAATCTTGATTTTGCAGATGTTAATAGTATGTTAAAAAATGGAGGAACAGCTGTATTAGGATATGGAATAGCTGCTGGAGAAAATAAAGAGGAAGTTGTTGTTAAACAGGTATTAAATGAAATTTTAGAAAAGTCCATAAAAAACGCCAGAAAAATATTAATGAATATTCTAGCGGGACCAGAAATTGGATTAGATGAACTAAGTAAAATAACTAGAGCACTTGAAAAAGAGCTAGAAGCTGACGAAGCCTCTATAGTGTGGGCATATGCTATGAAACCTGATATGGAAGGAACAGTAAGTATAACATTAATAGCAACAGATTTTAGTGATGAATAGTAGTCTTTATAAAATAAAAAAGTATCAATTTCCCCTGCAGTTCTTTAATGAACAAAGCTACGGTTTATGCAGGGCTTTTTTATTTCATAGATGTATATATATTGTGGCAAATTTTGGTATTTAGAACAACATTATATTGATTTAAAAGGAATTTTTATAATTACTTCTGCTCCTTCGGTTTTGTTGTCTTTATTTATAAATACGCCATAATTTTTTCCGTAATAGAATTTTATTCTTTTATCGACGTTTTTGATTCCTACTCCTCCAGTCTTGCTTTTTTTGAACTGTTTAGCCTTTTCAAAGCCTATTCCGTTATCTTTGATTAAGATATTGATGGCGCTGTTTTCCCTATAAACATCTATTGTGATGATTCCGTTTTCAGAAAGGTTTTTTATTCCGTGATAGATAGAGTTTTCTACAATTGGCTGGATTATTATTTTTGGAACTTCGATGGAAAGAAGACTTTCGTCTTCTATGTTGAAAAAATAGGAAAGTTTGTCTTCGTATCGCTGCTTTTGTATGAATAAGTATTCTTTAGTGTGCATAATTTCATCTTTTAATGGTATTTTTTCGTGTCCGTTGCTAAGAGAAAGTCTGAAAAAGTTGGCAAGGGACTTTGTAATATTGATTACTTTTTCGTTATCTTTAAATTCTGCCATCCAAATAATTGTGTCCAGCGTGTTGTATAGAAAATGTGGATTAATCTGGCTGTGAAGAGCCTTTATTTCATATTCCCGCAAATATTTTATCTTTTCAACCATTATATTAAAATGTTCTACAAGGTTCTGAATTTCATAGCCTGTTTTTTCACTCAAATGAAATTCCCGTAGATTATTTTCAAAATTTTGCATATGATTTTCCAGTTTTATTAAAGGTCTTAGAATCTTTGTTATTACGATAAATGTAATAATGGAAGAAAAAGCTAATGAAACTAGGAAAATGATAATAACTATGTGAGAAAAATTTTTCTTTAAGGTAACTAAGTCATTTGTGTTTGCAAGGCTTCTTAAATTCCAGTTTGTATTTTCAATCTGTGTTTCGTATAAGTATGTATCTTTATTTTTATTCTTTTCTGAAAATTTTGCAAGACACTTTTTATCAGCAAAGCATTTCACATCTTTGTAGTAAATAATATTGTTGTTTTTGTCTACTATAATATTGTCGATTTGTTTTCCAAAAGAAATGGAATTTAAATATCTTTCAAGAATTTCATATTTAATGTCAAAAACAATAACACCAAGATTTTCTCCCTTTGAATTTTTTATGTCACGGCTGATTGACAGAAACCAGAGAGCTGAGTTCATAGAGGAGGTGGAATTTTTTCTGCTGGGATTAAAAACGGGCATATCTGAATTGTTTATAGCATCGACATACCATTTTTCCTTCATCATATTTTCTGATATTTTCATATCATTGTTTTTGTCACTGGATACAATGTTACCATTTTTCCCGATTACAGTAATATTTTTAATTCCTTTATTACTATCAAGAATCGAATAAATCATTTTTTCAATGCTCTTTTTTGAATCTTCATTTCCTGATATTAAAAAATTTCTAACATCGGCATCAACAGACAAAAGATTAATCATATTTTTCAATTTATCAGCATAAAGAGTAATATAACGGGATGTACTTATAACATTTTTGTTAGTATATTCAATTTCCTTATTCATTATTAGATATTTTGAAGTATAGTAGAAAATGCTGCTTAAAAACAGGATGAATAATAAGTTTCCAATCAGATAGTAAAAAAATAGCTGGAGTAACATTGAATTTTTCATTGTTTTTTTAAATTTCATAATTTCTCCAATACACTTTTTTTAAACTCTTTCGGAGTCATTCCAAAAGTTTTTTTAAATTTTGAATTGAAGTAGTTAAAATTTTCTATTCCCACAAGTTCTCCAATTTCATAATTTTTCAGATCCGTTGTCAAAAGTAGTAATTTTGCCTTTTCCATTCGCATATTATTTAAATAGTCCTGAAAAGGAATACCAAATAAATTTTTAAAAAGCGAACTTAAATATCCTGAGGATAAGTTCATTTCATCCGCCAGTGAATTTAAGTTAAAGGAAATTTCGCTGTATTTGTCTTCAATTTTTTTTGTTAAAATATCCTTATACTTGCTGTAGGAAACATCTTTGGCAGTTTTTTCAGTGTGACTGATTTTATTAATAATTTTTCTGGCTTCGTTGTATTTTCTAGTTTCTTCCAGTCTGTAAATCAGTTTTGAGATTATTTCATTTATATCAGTCTTTGAAACAGGTTTTAAAATATAATCTTCAACTCCGATTTTTAAAGCCTTTTGAGCGTATTCAAAGTAGTCATATCCTGAAATGATGGCTATTTTTACATCATTTTTCAGTTCCTTCATTTCCTGTGCAAGAGTAAGCCCATTTTTAAATGGAATATTTATATCAAGCAAGACAAGATCAGGCAAGACTTCTGAAAAAGTCTTAAAGGCAGAATTACCGTCTTCTGCCTCATAAACATCACTTATCTTATATTTTTCAAAATCAATAAAGGTTTTAATACCTCTTCTTATAATCGGTTCATCATCAATTATTAAAATACTATACACTTATTTAACAGCTCCTTTGATTTGTGCAGCAGTCAGATGTCCCGGCAAAGTTTTAACAATATTCAAGTTCCCATCCAATATAATGTTTGAAGGATATCCCAAAACTTTTGCCCTTTTTAGCACTTCTCCCTTTTCGTCCAGCAAAACAGTAGTATTTTTGTAATTAAGCCCTTTATACCACTGAATAAATTTGGCTGTAGGTTTTTCTCCTTTTTGTCCTGGAGAAGCAATTGTTATAACTGTAAAATTCTTACTTTTATCTGCACTTAAAGAATTAATTTCGCTTAATCCCGAAAGACAGATAGGACACCATGAAGCCCACATTTTAATATATATTTTCTTACCTTTGTACTTGTTAAGGGAAACAGGTTTATTATTAATGTCCTTTAACTGAACTCCTTGCAATGTATTTCCAAATGAAATCGATCCAAAACTCAACAAAGTTACAATTGTTACAATTAATTTTTTCATAAAAATTACTTCCTTTCTGTATTATAGCAAATTTAAAATATTTTTTGTAATTATTTTTTAAGTTATTTTGATTACTAATTGTTTTATAAAATTTAAAAAATAAAATTATTAAAACTTATTCATTATTAGTAAAATTCCCATAAATATAATTAGAAATCCTCCAAAGATTTTAAAATAGTTTGTGTATTGATTTAAAGTTCGTACTTTTTTTAGCAATTCCTGAGAGAAAAAGGAAAATAGAACAAATGGAGTGGCAAGTCCTAAGACGTATATAAACATCATTAGCCCTCCATAGACTGCAGATCCTTTTTCGCCTGCAAGAGTAAGCACCGAGGCAAGAATAGGGCCTACACACGGAGTCCACCCTAGACTAAATGTCAATCCTAGCAAAAAAGCCTGTAATGAAGAATTTTTCTCAATTAAATCCAAATTTACAGATTTATTTTTTTCTAAAAAGTTAAATTTTAAGATACCTGTCTGATGTAATCCCAGTATTATTACAAGTATTCCTGCCAAAACTTTTATAGTGTCATTAAAGAAAATTCCCGTAAGAAAACTAAAACTAAAGCCAATGCTTACAAAAGTAAGTGAAAGACCTAAAATAAATAGAAAGGTATTAAGCACAGTTTTTTTTCCTTTGCTTAAAATTCCCAAATATACAGGAACAATGGGAAGAATACATGGAGATAGAAAACTTGCTACTCCTCCTAAAAATACGCTTCCTACCAGTAATGGCTGATTAAACATAAATTCTCTCCTATCCTGTTCATTTTACTGAACTAATTTTATTAAATATCCATAATGCTCTTTTTCCATATCTTTTAATGGGATAAATTTAATTGAAGCACTGTTTATGCAATAACGAAGCCCGCCTTTGTCTTTAGGCCCATCATCAAAAACATGTCCCAAGTGGGCTTTTCCGCTTCGACTAAGCACTTCTGTCCTTACCATATTAAAACTTGTATCATTTGCATAAGTTACAACATCTTTTGAAATAGGTTTTGTAAAACTTGGCCAGCCGCATCCTGAATCGTATTTATCCTTTGAGGAAAATAATGGTTCCCCTGTTGTTATATCCACATAAATTCCAGCTTCATGATTATCCCAATACTCATTTGAAAAAGAATGTTCGGTATTTTTTTTCTGTGTAACACTGTATTGCAGTGGAGTAAGCCGTTTTTTCAATTCTTCATCACTTGGTTTTGGATAATCTTTTGGATCAATAATAACTTCATCTGCTTTAGTAATATCAATGTGACAATATCCGTTAGGATTTTTTCTTAAATAGTCCTGATGGTATTCTTCTGCGAGTATATAATTTTTCAAAGGCTGAACTTCAACTTGAATTTTATCTGTATATTTTTTCTGCTCTTCTTCAATTTCCTGTAAAATAATTTCTTTATCTTTGGGATTAGTATAATAAATACCTGTTCTGTATTGTCTGCCTCTATCATTTCCCTGCTGATTAATGCTAGTAGGATCTACAACTTGAAAGTAATATTTAAGAAGCTTGCTCAAAGAAATTTTGTTTGCGTCATATTTTACGTGAACTGTTTCTGCGTGATCCGTTGATGCGACAATGTTGTAACTCGTTTTTTCAGTTTTACCGTTCGCATAGCCAACTGTAGCATCCTTTACCCCGTCGATTCTTTCCATATATGCCTCAAGTCCCCAGAAACAGCCACCAGCAAGATAGATTTCCCTGATGTTTTCGTTTCCTGTCTGAATTATATTTTCTTTTTTCGGTTTATTTTCATTTCTGTTCTTTCGATTTTTGTTTTTATTTGATAATACTACTGAAAATAAAGCTAAAGATAGTATTAAGAATAATAGTAAACTTCTAGATTTCATAAAACCGCCTCCCGATTTATATTTAAATATTTTTTTGTATCTACAAGAATAGTATAGTCCAAAAATTCATAAAAAAAAATGAAATATAATAATATTTTTCTATAATTTTATAATATTTGTCAATTTATTAATCAAATTTGATGCAATTAAAAAAATGTTAAGTTAAAATATAAAATTAATATTGCAATTTATGATGATAAAAAAATAAAGGATTGTATAGGAATATTTATTATAAAAATAAAGAAGATATTTTAAATGTTATAAAAGGATATAAAGTGAAAAAACCATATGATTTTTTTATGTTTTCAATTTGGAGATAATTAATTGTATTTTTTGCTAAATATAAAAGATAATTCTCATGAGTAATTTTTGTAGTATTGTAAAATTTATAGAGAATATAGTATAATAGATGTAGATGAAAACAGTTGCAAAAACAATGAAAATATTGACAGTGGTTGTAGCTGCTACATCAATTAATTCAAATGGAGAAAATGAGAAAATCAAGAAATTAGAAGAAGTTTCTGATACTTGTTATAGTTTTGCCTCTTAAAAAATTAGTAGAAGCGGATTCTAGTGCAACTTTTGATAAATTATTTGAAAAAAGAGATGAAATTTTTATAAAACATGTAGAATTTATAACAAATCTAATAAAAAAATAAGGGATAGTGAATCTTGATCTTGATGATATTAAAATAATGCTAGAAAATTCAGGAGAAGGTATAACAGCATTTGGTAAAGGGGAAGGACAGGATAAGGTAAAACTTGTTACAAAACAAATAATAAATAGCCCTTTTATAAAAAATCTTCCAAAAGCGAGAAAGATACTGTTAAGCATTATAGTAGGAGCAGATATTGGATTAACGGATTTACAGGAGGTAACTATGATATTAAATGAAAAATTTGGAGCAGATCAAATAAATATGCTATGGGGATACATTATGGATGCTGAGCTTGAAGATAAAATTGAAGTGGAAATGCTGATAACGGATTTTTTCAAATAAGACAAAAAGTTGAATTATAATGTGAAATATAAGTAAGAAAAGGAGTATAATTATGAAAGATGAAATAATGTCTGTGATAGTAAATTTTGCTGAATGTACTTTAGATGATTTTATTTCAGATGGTTTTATAAAAAAGTTGCCTATTGTTGGTATTGCATTTTCTACGATAAAAATTGGTAAACAAATTCATGATAGAATTTTTATAGAAAAGTTGAAAAGTTTTATTAAGTACATAAATGAGAATCAGAAATGGAAAGAAAAATTTAGTGATGAAGAGGAATGTTATAAAATAGCTAAGCAACTTTTGTATATAATTGATTCATGCGATGATGATGATAAGTTGAAATTAATTGGATTGGCATTTAACTCTTTAGTAAACGGGGAAGTGAGTAAGGATGAATATTTTTATATTGTGAGTTTAATTTCAAAATCATTTTATCCGTTTTTAAAAATATTATTAGATATTGATGAATCTGATAAACGTTTCTTAAATGATGGCACAAAGTATGACCATACAGGTATAACACATCTATTAAATATAGGTGTACTTGATTTTGATGGTCAAACAATGACATTATATAATTCTCAAACGGGTGAAATAGAATCCCCTCTTTCTATAGTTACATTAAATAAGCATAGCGAATTTATAAAGAAATTATTAAGTAAATTGAATTAACAACCTGATTAAGATAACAATAACTTTTAGTTTCTAAGATAATTGATAATTAGATTTAAAATTTTGGAAAAGTAAAGGCAATAGGCTGATACTTTTCTTTTTTTGTTTGTTAAAAAATTTAGAAAAATAAAAGTTGAAAAAAAATAGAAAAATTTTCTTTTTTTGGAAAAAATGTGGTATAATTTGATGTATGCTCAAACCTTTTTAAAATTAAATAAACTTAGGGATTGAGTAAATTATGAATTAAATACGTTATAATTATAAATAGATAAATATATTGGAGAGAAAATTGGGAAAAAGTTTTAAGGATAATTTGCTGACTGCTGATAAAATGAGAGATGAAATAGTGAGATTTCAGAAGGCTGGGAAAAAGGTAGTTTTTACTAACGGAGTTTTTGATATCCTGCATATTGGGCATTTGACTTATCTAGAAGAAGCCAGAAATTTAGGCGATATTTTGGTTGTTGGTGTAAATAGCGATGCTTCGGTTAAAGTGAACAAGGGAGATAAAAGACCTATAAATAGTGAAACAAATAGAGCTTTTGTGCTTTTGGGTACAAAATTTGTAGACTATACAGTAATTTTTAACGAAAAAACACCAGAAAAACTGTTGGATATTTTAAAGCCAGATATTCACGTAAAAGGTGGAGATTACAAAAAAGAAGACTTACCAGAAACAAAAGTTGTTGAAAAAAATGGCGGAGAAGTAAAGATTTTATCCTTTGTGGATAACATTTCCACAACGGAAATTATTAATAAGATTATTGAAGTGTATAAAAAATAAAAAATTTTAAAAATTATAGAAGAAATATTTGTTAATGAAATATATTTTTATTTAATACTAAATTTCATTTAAAAATAAAAATAAATTTTTATAATAAGATTGTTTAATAACTAGTTTATAATCATTCAACTAAATTGTTTTTTATTATTTTTTAGATATTTTGAGTAATAAATATTTTTTCATATTACTATGTTTTTTCTTTTTTATTTTCGTAGGATTGCTCATTGCCGCAAAACCTTATCTTGCATTAAAGGTTTATCCTGATAATTAAAATTGTGGCAAGATTGCTACGCAATAACCTATGGCTAGTCTACGACATTTTTCTGAACTGACAAAAAACTCGCTATGCTCAAACAGTTTTGCCAGCACAGAAAAATGCTCCGACGGATTAGTTTATATTAGACTATATTAAAAAAATGAAAATTATATTTTAATTATTTGGAAATATTAGGTTTATATCCTTTAATTAGAAAAGTTTGTAATAAATTCGTTATTTAAATGGACTTTAGTATAAAAATAGAATTTAATTGATATTTAGAAGTGAGAAAAATTATGAAAAATAAAATATTAACATTTGATAAGATAGATAAATTAGCAAAAAAATTAGCAGAAAAATTAAGAAATGGAGGCTGTCTAGGGCTTATTGGAGATTTGGGAGCGGGGAAGACTACGTTTACTAAGAAGATTTGTGAATGTTACAATGTTACAGAGAATGTAAAAAGTCCAACATTTACTTATGTGATTGAGTATAGTTCTGGAGATGTGCCTGTGTATCATTTTGATGTTTATAGAATTAATGATTCTGAGGAAATTTATGAGATTGGGTTTGAGGATTATATTGGGGAAGAGGGGAGTGTTGTGATTATTGAATGGGCGGACAAGATTTTGGAGGAAATGCCTGAAGATGCGGTGTTTGTTGAGATAAATCATTATTCGGATACGGCTCGTGAAGTTTCTGTTTATACACTTAAAAATGGAGAAAAAATAGATTTTGAAATAGAATAAATTTGTTTATTAATAAAGAAAATTGAAAAATGGAGAAAAATATGTTGATATTTGGGATAACGACTACGACTAAGCTGGCTGGATTGTCGCTTTATGAGAATGATAAACTGCTAGGGGAAATGCATGTGGAAATGGCAAAAACACATTCTACTACGATTTTAGAGCAGATTGATAGCCTTTTGAAATGGACAGGGAAAAAGCTGGATGAAATTGAAAATGTAATTGTTTCGATAGGACCGGGTTCGTTTACGGGTGTTCGGATAGCAATTTCGGTTGTTAAGGGATTGTTTTTTGGACGGAATGTGAATTTTTATGAAGTGAATGAGCTGGATGCACTTGGATTTCAAGCTTATTATAATTTGGAAAAAAATTCTGAAAATAATGAGAATGTGAAAATATATTCATTGATTGATTCCCGAAAAGAAAAAGTTTATTATGCTGTTTATGAGATTTTGCAAAAAAAAGGAAATTTTGAAAATGAAAATGGAAAAAATAAATTAAAATTAGAAATGGTAAAAAGTTATGAAGTTTCCAAACTTGACAAAATTATTGAAGAAATAATTGAAAATAGTAAAATAAATAATAAAGTGTATATGGTTGGCGATGCGATTTTTAATTATAAGGAAAAAATATTGGATAAATTAGGAAATTATATAAAAATATTTGAAGATAAAAATTTAAAAATTAATACAATGACATTTGTACAGATGTTTTTAGATGAAAATTTGAAAAATGCCGATGTGATGAGAAAAACTGATATTTTTAATCTGAAGCCAGATTATTTGGAAAAATCACAGGCGGAAAGGGATAAGAAATAATGCTGAAAAATTTTTTTAAATTTGGAAAAAAGAAAAAAGATGAAAAACAGAAAGAGACTTTGGAAAATCAGATAGAAAAAGAAATTGAGGACAGTCAAAGTGAAATAGATAAAATTAAAGCTGAAACTGAAAAGGAAATAAAAGAAACAGCAGAAGAAATTTTAGGAAAAAATCATAAAAAAGCTGAATACAAAGAAAAAAATTTGAAAACAGAAAAAATTGAAAATGAAATGGAAAAAATAGAAGAAACATCAAATGAAAAAACAAAAAGTAAACCTAAATTAAAGCCTTTAAAAGATAGACTGGCAACTCCGAAAAAAGGATTTTTTGGGAAATTAAAAGAGATGCTTTTAGGAAAAACAATAAATGATGATTTATATGAAGAATTGGAAGAATTGCTGATTCAGTCGGATATTGGAATGAATATGACGATGCAGCTGGTGGAAGAGCTGGAAAGTTCAGTTTCACGAAAAAAACTTAAAACATCGGAACAAATTTACGATGAGTTAAAAGAACTTTTAAAAGCTAAATTGATTTACAATGATGAAGAAAATACTAAGTTAAAATTAAAAAATGGAAAGCTGAATATTCTTTTAGTTGTGGGTGTAAACGGTGTTGGAAAAACTACGTCAATTGGTAAAATTGCAAAAAAATTGAAAGATAGCGGAAAAAAGGTCATTATTGGGGCTGGAGATACTTTTAGGGCGGCTGCTATTGAGCAAGTTGAGGAATGGGGAAAAAGAACAGGTGTGGAAGTTGTAAAACAGGCACATGGAAGTGATCCTGCAGCTGTAATTTTTGATACGGTGAAAACAGCCAAAAATCGTGGATTTGATGTGGCAATACTGGATACGGCTGGAAGGCTTCACAATAAGCGTGATTTGATGAAAGAACTTGAAAAAATAAATAAAATTATACGTGAACAGTCAGGAGAAACTGACTTTGAAACATTGCTTGTAATTGACAGTACGACTGGACAGAATGGATTGGAGCAGGCTAGAATATTTAATGAAATTGTAGATTTGACAGGAATTATACTCACAAAGTTTGATGGAACGGCAAAAGGTGGAATTATTTTCCCAATAACATCGGAACTGAAAAAGCCAATTAAATTTATTGGAGTTGGAGAAGGAATTGAAGACTTGCGTGAATTTGATAAAAAAGAATTTGTAGAAGCTATGTTTGATTAAAAATAAAATAATAAATAAAGGAGATAAGAATTGTTATGAACACATTAACAGAAAAGTTAAAAGAAAAAGCAAAAAAATTGAACAAAACGATTATTTTGCCAGAATCAGAAGACGAAAGAATATTAAAAGCAACTGAAAAAATTATTGCAGAAGGAATCGCAAAAATAGCTTTGGTTGGAAATGAAAAAACATTGAAGGAAAAAGCGGAAAAAATCGGAGTTTCATTGGAAGGAGCGATATTTTACAATCCTAATTCATGTGCTACAATTGATGCAATGTCAGAACTTTTGAAAAAAAGAAGGGAAAAGAAAGGTATGACATTTGAGACAGCAAAGGCGATACTTATGTCAGATCCAAGATACTTTGCATCGATGTTGGTTCATCAGGGAAGAGTAGATGGAATGGTGGCAGGTTCAAATTCACCCACAGCACATGTTTTAAGAGCTGCAATTCACGTAATTGGACCTAGACCAGGATTAAAAACTGTATCAAGTTCGTTTGTTATGATAACGAATACACCTGAATTTGGAGATAACGGAACATTTATTTTCTCAGACGGTGGAGTAATTCCTGATCCTACAGCTATGCAGCTTGCGGATATTGCCATTTCTGCAGCTGAAAAAGCTAAATTTACTGCTGGAATAAAAGAGCCAAAAGTGGCATTCTTGTCGTTTTCTACAAAAGGAAGTGCCGATGGAGTGTCTGTAAGCAAAGTAAGGGAAGCTATAGAAATTTTAAAAGTCAGAAATGTTGATTTTGATTTTGATGGGGAATTACAGCTGGATGCGGCAATTATTCCTGAAGTAGCGGCTTCAAAAGCACCTAATTCTAAGGTAGCAGGACAAGCGAATGTATTGATTTTTCCTGATTTGGATTCTGGGAATATTGGATATAAATTGACACAGAGATTGGCAAAGGCAAAAGCATTAGGACCATTAATTCAAGGATTGGCAAGACCAGTTCATGATTTATCGAGAGGCTGCAGTGTGGAAGATATTGTTGAAGTTGTAGCAATCACAGCTGTAGAATCTGAAATGTAATTTTTGGTGTAAAAACTACTTTAAAGTTGAACGAGAAAAGTAGAATAGTCTTGCTCAAATATTAGAAATATTTAAAAGTTTGATATTAAAAGCGTTCGGGAATTTTAAAAATAAGAATATAAAATTTGGAGGGAAAATTATGAAAGTTTTAGTAATAAATTGTGGGAGTTCATCAGCAAAGTTTGAACTTATTGACATGACAAATGAGCAATCATTAGCTAAGGGGAATTGTGAGAGGATAGGAATTGCCAATCCTATTTTTAGCTATAAAAATCTGCTTACTGGCGAAAAAATTGATAAAATGGAAGTTCCTATGGAAAACCATACTGTTGCAGTAGAACTGATTTTAAAAACGCTTCAAGATGAAAAAATAGGAGTAATTTCAACTGTGGATGAAATTGATTCGATAGGACATAGAATTGTCCATGGGGGAGAATATTATGAAAAATCTGTAATTGTAGACGATGAAGTTATAAAAAATCTTGAAGAAATTGCGCCGCTTGCTCCTTTGCACAACCCAGCACACATAATGGGAATAAAGGTTATTCAAAAATTACTTCCTGGTAAAAAGAATGTAGTTGTATTTGACACAGCTTTCCATCAGACAATGCCAGCAAAGGCGTACATGTATCCTTATCCTTACGAAGACTATACTGATTTGAAAGTAAGAAAATATGGATTTCATGGAACTTCTCACAGATATGTAAGTGAAGTGGCAAGAGAAATGTTAGGAAAAGAGGACTCAAAAATTATAGTTTGCCATCTTGGGAATGGAGCGAGCATTTCAGCAGTTCAAAATGGTAAAGTTGTAGATACATCAATGGGAATGACACCGCTTGCAGGAGTTATGATGGGAACTAGAACAGGAGATGTAGATCCTGCTTCTGTTATTTATATTATGAGAAAAAGAGGACTATCTTTGGATGAAATGAATAACAGAATGAACAAGAAGTCTGGAATTTTGGGAATAATAGGAACAAGTTCAGATTTTCGTGATTTAGATACAGCTAAAAAAGCTGGGGATGAAAAAGCTATTTTAGCTTATGAAATGTTCTGCTACAGAATACAGCTTTATATTGGAGCTTACGTTGCAGCAATGAACGGTATTGACGCAATCGCCTTTACAGGTGGAATTGGGGAAAATTCAGTTGGAGCGAAACAGTATATCTGTGATGCGCTTTCATATTTTGGAATTGAACTGGACAAAGAAAAGAATGCACAGAGATTGCCAGGAAACGTGGAATTATCAACAAAAAATTCAAAAGTTAAAATTTACAAGATTGAAACGGCAGAAGAGCTTGTAATAGCAAGAGACACTTACAAATTAACGAAATAAGAAAATAGCCAGACTTTAGAGTTTGGCTTTAAATAATTTTTTAAATTATAAAGAAAAGAGGGAAATAATGGCAACATTAAATATAATTTATTACACAGGTACTGGAAATACTGCAGATATGGCAAAATACATTGGCGAAGGTGCAGAAAATGCTGGAGCCGCTGTAAGACTGATAAATGTGGAAGAAGCTGATGAAAGTGCAGTTAATGCTGATTTTGTAGCATTCGGATCGCCTGCTGGAGGAGCAGAAGAAGTTGCACCTGAAATGGTAGAATTTATTGAAGGGATAAAAGACAAGATTCTTGGAAAAACAGTTGGGCTTTTTGGCTCCTATGACTGGGGACAAGGCGGATGGATGGAGACTTGGCGTGAAGAAATGATAAATGAAGGATTTTCTATTGTAAATGACGGACTTATCATTCATCTGGCTGTTGATGATGATGAAAAAGTTGAGAAATGCAAGGAATACGGAAGAGTAATAGTTGGTTAGTATACATATATTTTTTATAAAATAAACTGATAAAATTAGGAAATATAAAATTTGAATAAAAGTCATAATTTTTAAGTTTAATTTTAAATAGACTTGTTCGAAAACTATATGTATTTAGAATTTGATAAAACAAATGTTCTGAAGCAAGGGGTCTTGACCCCTTGTGGAAAAAAACTTAGGTTGTCAAACAGGTCTAATGATTCACTACAAGATTGCTCATTTAATATAAATATGGAGGAAAAATTGGGAAATTTATTAATACAGCTTGCCATAATGGTTTTTGTCGGAATACTTATAGGATGGTTTACAAATTATCTGGCAATAAAGCTGCTATTCAGGCCTTATAAGGAAATAAACCTGCTATTTTTTAAAATACAGGGACTAATCCCTAAAAATCGGGACAGAATTTCAGTAAACATTGCTGAAACAATAGAAAAGGAACTTATCTCAGTGGAATACATTACTGAAAAGCTAAAAAATGGCAATGCTTTTAACGATGATATTCTGGATAAACTGCTTGACAAAATTATAGGCGAAAAGCTGAAAAATAGTGTATTAGAAAAAAATCCGCTATTAAAAATGTTTTTAAATGATTCATTAATAGAAAAAATAAAATCATATTTTAAAAAGTCAATTTTGGAAAACAAAGAGGAAATAGTGGAAGAGATAATAAAAATCGCAAAAGATAAAATAAACTTTAAAGAAATAATGTTGGAAAAAATGAAAAACTTTTCACTGGAAGAAATGGAACAAATTATTTTATCCGTATCTAAAAATGAATTAAAGCATATTGAAATTATTGGCGGAGTATTGGGAGGAGTAATTGCATTATTTCAGTTTTTTATAATGCTATTACTAAAACAGATATAAAAAATATTTTAAAATTTTATTTTAGATTATGTTGTTTATAGATATTTTTCTATAATTTTTAATTTTTTTATTTATTTTTGCAGGATTGCTCATTGCCGCAAATCCTTATCTTGCAGTAAAGATTTATACTGATAATTAAAATTGTGGCAAGATTGCTACGCAATACCTATGGCTAGACTACGACTTTTATTTGTCCAACTCCGAAACTCCTCCTTACAGTCGTCAAACAATCGTAGTTGAACAACTAAAAGCTCCGTCAATTTATTAAAACTAAAAAAAATTATTATTAATAAAAATATCTTAAAATAAAAACTATTATCTAATTTAGAAAATTTGGAAAATAAGAAATAAAAAAATATTGAGGAGAAATGATGAATGAGGAAAGAATATTGGAACCTAAGGAATTAGGGGAAGACAATATTCAAAGAAGTTTACGGCCAAGAACTTTTAAGGAATATATTGGCCAGCAGGATTTGAAAGAGAAAATGAATATATTTATAAAGGCTGCTAAAATGAGGAATGAATCGCTTGATCACATTTTGCTATATGGGCCTCCAGGACTGGGGAAAACTACCCTTGCGGGAGTTATTGCCACAGAAATGGGAGTGAACTTGAAGATAACAACTGGGCCTGTACTGGAGAAAGCGGGAGATTTAGCGGCTATTTTGACGTCTTTGGAGGAAAATGATATTTTGTTTATTGATGAGATTCATAGATTGAATACATCGGTGGAGGAAATTTTATATCCTGCAATGGAAGACGGGGAACTGGATATTCTTATTGGGAAAGGACCGTCTGCGAGAAGTATTCGTGTGGAATTGCCACGATTTACGCTAATTGGGGCGACTACGAGGGCAGGACAGCTAAGTACACCGCTTCGTGATAGATTTGGAGTTACTCATAGGATGGAATACTATCAATTAGAAGAATTGAAGGAAATTATACGACGAGGGGCAAATATTCTTAATATTTCATATGACGAGGACGGAATTACGGAAATTGCCAAAAGAAGCCGAGGAACACCTAGAATTGCAAATAGGCTATTGAAAAGGGCAAGGGACTTTGCACTGGTGGAAGGTTCAGGTGTTTTGGAAAAGGAAAGTGTTGATGGTATTCTAAGGCTTCTGGGAGTGGATGATAATGGACTTGATGAATTAGACAGGAATATTTTGCTTTCAATTATAAATGTGTACAATGGTGGGCCTGTCGGAATCGAAACATTGTCGCTTTTACTCGGGGAAGACAGACGGACGATAGAGGAAGTTTATGAGCCGTATTTAGTGAAAATAGGGTTTATAAAAAGAACTCCACGTGGAAGAGTTGTAACGGAGTTTGGATATAGACATTTGGGAATTGAAAAAATATTTGGTGAAAAAGGAAAATAATGTAAAAATTTAAATAAAAAAATGAGGTGAAAAGCTATTGTTGACTGTAATAGCGGAAAAAGAAAATATTGATGAAAATAATGGGAAAATTTTGATAAAGGAAAAGTCAGATTGTAATCACATTCAGAATGTTTATCGTCTAAATATAGGCGATGAATTGCGGATAATTGATGGAGAATATGAATATTTTACGAAAATTATTGAAATTTCAAAAAAGGAAGTTGCTGTAAAAATATTGGAAAAAAATGAAGATAGTTATTCTTTAAATATAAATATTGATGTTGCGATGGGAATTTTAAAAAATGATAAAATGAACTTGGCAATTCAAAAATTGACAGAAATTGGTGTAAAAAGCATAATTCCTTTAAAAACTGAACGTGTTGTCGTAAGAATTAACGAAAAGAAAGAAAAATGGGATACAGTTGCAAGAGAAACTTTGAAACAATGTAGAGGAGTAAAATTTACTGAAATATTACCTGTAAAAAAACTTGCGGAAATTGACTATAAAAAATATGACAAAATAATTTTTGCATATGAAAATAGCAATGAGTCAAAATCTTTATCAGAAATAATAAAACAGAAAGATAAAAATATTTTATATATAATTGGTCCAGAAGGTGGAATCGCACAAGAGGAAGTTGATTTTTTAAAAAATAATAAGGCAATAGAAATCAGTTTGGGAAAACGTATTTTAAGGGCAGAAACTGCCGCAATTGTGGTGTGTGGTATTATTGCCAATTTTTATATGTAATTTTTTATTTTGATAAAATGTAAGAAATAAATTGAAAATTAGTGAAATATATAATATAATATACCTTGATAGTGGTATTTGTAGTAATTTTGTTAAATAAAAATAAACTTGTGAAATAGATTAAAAAAAAATAATATAATTTAAAGAAAGGAAATTTAGAGGATGAGTGAAATAAATAACAGTTATGAAAAGCAAGTTCAAGAGATAATTGCTATTATGGAGGATAAGAAGGCACAGGATATAAAGGTGTATGATATGAGAGGAAAATCACCATTTTTTGATTATTCAATCTTGTGTACGGGAAGTTCTTCGAGAAATATTGAAGCAATAGCGACAGATATAAAAAAAAGTTTGGATAATGTAAGAAATGTGGAAGGGCTTGATGAAGCGAACTGGGTACTTATTGATGCGGGAGATATGGTTATTAGTGTGTTTAGTAAGGATGCTAGGGATTATTACAGGCTAGATGATTTTTATAATGGTGTAAATGCAGAAGAAAATAAAGAAGAAATTGAATAAATTTTAATTTTAAAGTTAAAATGCAAATTATAGATTGTAATAGAATTTGAAGAGGAAAATTATGAGAGAATTAGATAAAGAAGAGAAAAATGTTCGGCTTATTGCCTTTATTGTTTTTGTAGGAGTTGTTTTTTTTATTTTAATTGCACGGCTATTTGTATTACAGATATTAAATGCTTCAGAATATGCTGAACAGGCATTGCAAAATAGAATCAGAACAAATGTGATAAAGGCCACACGTGGAGAAATTTATGATAGAGAAGGGAAACTACTTGCCAAAAATACGACTGGTTATCAGTTGATGCATTCACATACACAGTCTTTGGAAGTTAAAGATGTAGCTTTATTAAAAGAAATAAAAAATATGACGGCAGAACAAATTGATGCCAGACTTTCAAAAGAGCGTAAAATGACGGCTCAGCGTATAAAAGAAACAATATTCGATATAAGACAAATAAGTCAGCTTACAAATTATCCAATTGATTATTTGATAGATAGATTTTTTAAACAGCAAAGAATAGGGACAGATAAAAAAATTCTTGTTATTGAAGATCTGGATAAGGAAACAGCGGCAAGAGCAATTGAAAAAATCGATAATGACAGAATTGATATTGTGGAGTATAATAAAAGATTTTATCCTGAAGATCCTATTGCTTCCCATGTTATTGGATATGTAAAACCAATTAGTGAAAAAGAATTTAAGGAATTGGAAAAGGAAGGGTATAGAAATAGTGACCTGATTGGTAAAAAAGGTGTTGAACGTTCCTATGATAAAGAAATGAAGGGACAGGATGGAAAAGAAAATGTGGAAGTTGATGCTAAAGGAAATGTTATAAGACAGATGGAAACAACAGAAAGTGTTGCTGGAAAAAATGTTTATCTATCTATTGATTTAGAATTGCAAAAAGATATGACAGATGCTTTTGCAGGTAAAAGTGGAGCATTTATCGCAATGGAAGCAAAAACAGGTAAGATTATTACATTTGTTAGTAACCCTGAAATCAGTTTAAATTTATTAAGTTCTAGAATACCTGATAATCAATGGATGGAATTAGTAAACTCAAAATCAAAACCACTTGTAAATAAAGGAATTGCAGGTCTTTATCCACCAGGTTCAACTTTTAAGGCAATAACTGGAATGGGTATTTTGGAATCTGGAATTTCGCCTTCTGCCACTGTAACTTCAACAGGACAATATAGATTTGGTCATATGATATTCAGAGATTCGCATAAATCAGGACATGGAGTTACCAACTTCTTAAAATCTATTGAGCAGTCAGTAAATACCTATTATTATGTTTTTTCTCAAAAAGTAGGAATAAAAAATATAGTAAAATATGCTAAAGAATTTGGAATTGGTTCTAAAACTGGCATTGATATTCCAGGGGAAATGTCAGGAACATTACCAAGCCCAGAATGGAAAAAACGTAGATTTAAGAAAAAAGAGGACCAAAAATGGCTACCTGGAGATTTGATAAATATGTCGATTGGGCAAGGTTATGTACTTGTAACTCCAATTCAAATAGCTTCAGCTTATCAAGCTATCGCAAATAATGGACTGCAATTAAAGCCAACTGTTGTAGATAGATTTGTATCTTATACAGGAAAAGTTGAAAATAATGGTCCAAAAGTAGTAAGAAAATTAAAAGTAAGCGACAAAAATTTAAAATTATTACAAAATGCCTTGAAATTACCTGTAAGTGGACCAGGAGGTACAGCAAAAATACTTAAAATAGCAAATTATCCAGTTTCAGCAAAAACAGGAACCGCACAAAATTCAGGATTTGGTGACCATCACTCGTGGATTGCAGGATATTTTCCATCGGATAATCCTCAAATTGTTTTTGTATCAATTGTAGAAGGTGGAGGATACGGGGGAGTAGCTTCTGGAAATATGGCACTTAGATTTATATTAAAATATAGAGATAAATATGTATTGAAAAAACCGCAACAGGAAATGAAAAAACAAGAGGAAGAAAAGAAAAAAGCTCAGGAAGCAAATAATAATAAAAAATTAGCTAAAAGATAAAGTATAAAAGTAAAGAAATATAAAAAAATAAAAAGAAAGAAGGAGGTGTCTACTAAATGTCAGAAAAAGAAAAAAATGATATTGGTAATCAAATCTTAAAAAGAAATTTTTCAAAAAAAGAAGATATTAATAAAATAAAATCTTCCATGAAGAGATTTAGAAGAAAAAATACCAATAGAAGACATTTAGATGAAAAAAACGAGATACGTTATATTCCAAGAGTAAACGACAGGAACAGACACGTAGACAGAGAAGTGGATGGAAAAGAAGAAAAGATGTACGTAATTCCACTTGGAGGAATTGAGGAAGTCGGAAAAAATATGACAGCATTTCAATATAAAGATGAGATTATTGTTGTGGATGCCGGATTGACTTTTCCAGAAGATGAGCATTTAGGAATAGATGTTATTATTCCAGATTTTTCATATCTGGAATCAAATAAACACAAAATAAAAGGATTACTTTTAACGCATGGACACGAAGACCATATTGGAGCAATACCTTATTTTTATCAAAAATTAGGTTCGGAAAATATTCCAATGTATGGTGGAAGATTGACGCTTGCATTAGCAAGAGCAAAATTTGAAAAAAAAGATGCAAAATTGCCAAAAGAAAAAGTTATTAGCGGAAGAACTATCTTAAAAGTATCAAAATACTTTACAGTAGAATTTATAAGTGTAACTCACAGTATTGCTGACTGTTATGCAATCTGTATAAAAACTCCAGCAGCAACAATTTTACATTCTGGAGATTTTAAAGTGGATTTGACACCAGTTGATGGAGAAGGATTTGATTTTGGAAGATTGGCTCAGCTGGGAGAAGAAGGTGTGGATTTATTGCTTTCAGACAGTACAAATGCACAAATTCCAGGATTTACACCATCAGAACGAACAGTTGGAGAAAGTTTGAAAGACGAATTTTCAAAAGCCGAAGGAAGAATTATTTTAGCTGCATTTGCTTCACACGTGCATAGATTACAACAAATCGTAAATATTGCAACAAAACACGGAAGAAAAATCGCAATTGACGGAAGAAGCATGGTAAAAATCTTTGAAATTTGTTCAAATCTTGGATATTTGAAAATACCAAAGGATATAATGATTGATATTGATAAAGTTGAAACATATCCAGCTGATAGAGTGCTTATCTTATGTACCGGAACACAAGGTGAACCGCTTGCAGCACTTTCAAGAATTGCAAATGGAACGCATAAGTATATTTCGTTAAGGGAAGGAGATACAGTTGTAATTTCAGCAACACCGATTCCAGGAAATGAGAAGGCTGCGACTAAAAATATTAATCAGTTAATGAAACGTGATGCAAATGTAGTTTTTGAAAAAGGAATAGGAATCCATGTATCAGGACACGGTTGTCAAGAAGAACAGAAATTAATGATAAACCTTGTAAAACCAAAATTTTTCCTACCAGTACATGGAGAATATGCAATGATTAAAAAACATAAGGAACTGGCAATAGCGGTAGGAGTTCCTGAAAAAAATATTCTTTTATCAGAAAATGGGGCAAAATTAGAATTGACTAAAAGTAATTTTAGAAGTGTTGGAAAAGTTCCTAGTGGAGCTGTATTTATTGATGGATTTGGAATCGGAGACATTGGAAATGCTGTATTAAAAGATAGACAAAATCTGGCAGATGATGGAATTGTTATTATTTCAATTTCACAATATAGAAATGGAAAATTCAATAAGCAAGTAGAACTTGTAACACGTGGATTTGTGTATAATAAAGATGCAGAAAGCTTGCTTTCTGAAACAAAGGAAATTGTTAAAGCAGAACTTAACAGCATGGAAAATGAAGGAATAAAAGAAATTGGTAAGATTAAGCAAAAATTAAGAGCAAAAGTAGGAGAGTTTTTAAATAAGGAAACAGACAGGGAGCCAATAATTTTGCCAATCATAATGGAGGTTTAGGATGATACAGCTTTCAAGTAAAGAGAGAGCTTTTTTAAGAAAATTGGCACATAACTTAGAGCCAATTGTAAGAATTGGGAAAGATGGAATTGATGAAAATGTATTGAAATCCATCGCAGAAGTCGTTAAAAAAAGAGAATTAATAAAAGTAAAGATTTTACAAAATTCGTCAGTTGAAATTGATAGAGAAATGGCAGACGAAATTGCTCGAGATACAAAATCAGTTTTTGTAGATAGAATTGGAAAGATATTAATATTTTTTAAACCAAAAACTACAAAAGATGCAAAAATTACACCTGAATTTAATGAATTTAGAAAAAGCAGAAAAAATAAAAGATAGAAATTTAAAAAGAGAGGAAAAAATAAATGAGTGGAGGAATATTATTTGGAAACAGACTTCTTGATGTAGCAGCGATTTCGTGTTTTTCAGCACAATTTTACAAAGTTTTTTTTCCTGTGTTCAAGGGTCAAAAACCTCAATGGGCAAGACTTGTCCAAACTGGTGGAATGCCAAGTTCCCACGCTTCAACAGTTGTTTCCCTTGTAACAGGTGTATTTTTGCTAAAAGGACTTAGTTCAATTGAATTTGCAATTTCCATGGTCTTTGCCGGAATTGTGCTGTACGATGCAACAGGAGTCAGACAGCAGGCTGGGAAACATGCAAGAGCTTTAAATACCTTAATAGATGCTATAGAACATCACGAAGGAATAGAGATAATTAATGAAAAATTTAAAGAATTGCTTGGACATACACCAGTAGAAGTATTTTGGGGAAGTGTTCTGGGAATTGTTATAGGACTTTTATTTAAAGGGTATATATTAGGATAAAAATTTAATCACAGTTAGAATTTAGCTGTGATTTTTTACTTTCAAATTTAGTTTTGAAGTGTTTTTTCCATTATTAATTTTTATATTCGACAGAGTAAAAAATATAGGGGCAGTCATTAAATACCACAACAAATCTTTTTTGACTGCTTTTTTTAAAATATTTTACTTTGTGATATTTCTTTCAAAACTTCCCTAATCGGACATTCTCCTCCTCTCAAATATGGCAGATTTGTGCTTTTCCCTGTTTCATTAACAATTTCTGGCAAGCATTCCATCTCTATTACCTTTTCTAGTGAACTCGTTCTTTTTCTGCTAAAGTACAATTCATACGCCTTTTCCCTATTTTTTCCATAGTTTGCAAAGAAAGTGTGGTATAACGCTCTTGCCTTTATCTTTCTTCTTGAAAATGCTTTTCTTTTGGCCTACTTGATAGAAATCTTGAGCATTCGTGGGACACTAGGGCTTCCGTCCTTGAGCCTATGTAATCCTCTTCAGTATATATCCTTCTTATCTTCTCATACTGGTTAAACAGCATCTTCGTCTGGTCTTTTCTTCTCTGACTTACATTCTCCTTTTCCTTAAAATTTTCATAAAAGTTTTCAAGTTCTTTAAAATCGTCTCCCTTTAGCCATTTGTAAAGATTTTTTGATATTTCCTTGTCCCTTTTAGAAATTTCAGCTATGGCTTTTACTAAATGGAACTTGTCATAAATGTGTATTGGCTTGTAAATTCCAAGTTCTCTTACAAAGCTGTCTATCCATATTCCTCCATCAGAGTTCACAATTAGTTTCTTTTTGTCCATATTGTATCTTTTTTCAAGATAGTTAAGTACATACTCCGACACTTCCTCAAGCGATACGGATGTAGGAAACATTATTGTGTGCTTGTCAATGAGTTTGTTCCTGTCTCTGGAGATTTCCTCAATTCCACGATGTATTACAACCATCCTCATATATGTATTTTTACTTCTTCTACACTTCATATGATCTTCATCAATCTCCATATATACTGGCGAATTGTCATCTCTTTCAAATCTTTCAATATTAAGTTTTGGCATTTGAAAAGAATTGACAAGATTATACACGGTAGCCCTTGAAATACCGTAAGTTTTTGCAAGAAATGAAGCTGTAGTATGCTGATATTCAAAAAGTATAGTAAAAATCATCTCTTCAGAAAGCTGTCTATACCGCTTAAGTCCAATTTTTTCATCAATATAGTAGTGAATGCCTGTTTTTTTGTTTACATATTTTCGACGTTCAAAAGTTACATCCCCGAAGGCAGTGGTAACAGTTCTTTTAACAAATCCTTTGCTTTTAAACTTATCTTTTCTTTCGTTGGAATGAAAGAAGTAATCATCAACTCTTTTGACATAAACTCTAAACAGCGTTTCAAAAAGCTTTTGTGACAAACAGCTTAAACTGCTGCTCAAACGGAAGTCTGAAAGAAAAAATATTTTTAAAAAAAGTCTTTACAAGTGAAGAAAAATTTGATATTCTAATCATAGAGGGAACCACCTTTCAATAGGATTTAGCGATTATATTGTAACTGGTTTCCTCTTTTTTGTTAATTCGAAATTTAATTAAATTTATTTGCCCCTATTTTTTTTACTCTGTCTTTTATATTCCAGTAATTTGAAAAAAGTCTTAAAATATGATAGAATAAACAAGTTTATAGGATATTTTTGAATTAACTGGATATATGAAAAATTTAGTTGGATTAAGGAAAATCCGTTTAAAACGGTGCTAATTTTTGACTATGCTATATGATATTAGTAATCAAAAATAAATAGAAAAATAAGAGATATGTTTTATTATATACTAAAACTTTTAAAATAGAGCTAAAAAAAGATATATGTGAAATTTTCGTAACTTCTAAATTTAGCTTTATATTGTTAAGTTTGAGAAATTGGAAAGAGAAGATAATGAAGAAAAGATTAGATTTAATCCTTGTCGAGCGAGAATTTTTTGAAACAAGAGAAAAAGCCAAGCGGGAAATAATGGCAGGAAATGTTATCGTAAATGAACAAGTTGTTATAAAAGCTGGTACAATGTTTAAAGATAACGATGAATTAAATATCCGTGTGAAAGATAAATTGAAGTATGTCAGTCGTGGCGGATTAAAATTAGAAAAGGCTATAAAGGCTTGGGACTTGGATTTTTCAGATAAACTGGTTTTAGATATTGGAGCATCTACAGGGGGATTTACAGACTGTGCATTGCAAAATGGGGCAAGGCGTGTGTATAGTGTTGACGTTGGTAAAAATCAGCTTGACTGGAAATTAAGAAATGATGAGAAAGTCGTTTCGCTGGAAGAAATGCACATAAAAGATTTGAAGGAAGAGGATATTGAAAATAAAAAAGTTGATTTTATTGTAATAGATGTTTCTTTTATTTCTTTAACAAAAGTTATTCCATATTTTAAAAAATTTCTTGCACAATCTGGAAAAATTGTAATGCTAGTTAAACCTCAATTTGAAGTTGGAAGGGAGAAAATTGGAAGAAATGGTGTTGTTGAAAATGAAGAATATCATAATGAAGCAATAAAAAAAATTATTTCTTTTTCAAAAGAAGAAGGGTATGAATTAATTGGCGTGGAAGATTCTCCAATAAAAGGAGCAAAGGGGAATAAAGAATTTTTAATGTTAATAAAATCAAATTAAGTAGATAATACAAAATACTTAAAGGTTTTACATAAGTATAATTTAGGAGGGAAAATGAAAAAAAACAAAATTTTACAGGCGGTATTAGGACTGGTATTGGTGAGTATGCCTTTATTTGCGGCAACTACTATAATAAAAACATCAAGAAATGACAAAAATACAAGTGCTGGATATACCAAAGATTCAACAGAGCTAAACAGAATTGTAGATGTAATTAATATTATTGAAAATAATTTTGTTGGAAAAGAAGCAACACCAAGTAAAAAAGAACTTTATGAAGGAGCTGTTGCAGGAGTAGTAAGCAGATTAAAGGATCCTTACTCGGAATATTTGTCCAAGGCTGATTTAGCAGACTTTTCTGAAGATATGGAAGGGGAATATGTTGGAGTCGGAATGAGCATTAACAAGAAAAAAGGAGAAGCTCTTGAAGTTGTTTCACCATTTATCGGAAGTCCAGCTGAAAAAGTTGGAATTAAAATAAAAGACAAAGTTACAAAAGTTGATGGAAAAGACATTTTACCGCTTACAGCAAATGAAACAGTAAAACTTTTGAAAGGTAAGGAAGGTACAAAAGTTGATGTGGAAGTAGTTAGGGAAGGTAAAAAAGAGCCAATGAAATTTACATTGACAAGAGCAAAAATTAAACTGGAAATGGTTGAAAGCAAAATGCTTGAAAATAACATTGGTTATGTGAGCTTGTTAAGATTTGGAAATCACGTTGGAGCTGAAGTTGAAAAAGCAATTAAAGATTTGCAAGGGAAAGGAATGAAAGGACTAATCTTAGATTTACGTTCTAATCCAGGAGGATCATTACAGGAAGCACAAGATATCGCTTCACTATTTGTAAAAGAAGATTTAATTGTTTATTTGAAATATAAAAATGGACAACAAAGAAATTATAATAGAACTTCAAAAAATCTAGGTAATTTCCCATTAATCGTGTTGACAAATAAAGCAAGTGCAAGTGCCTCAGAAATTGTTACAGGTGCGATTAAAGATTACAAACGTGGGACAATCATTGGAGAAAAAACTTTTGGAAAAGGAATTGTTCAGCAAGTTATACCTTTAAGAACTGAAGATGCAATAAAACTTACTATTGCTCAATATTTCACACCAAAAGGAAATTATATTCATGAAAAAGGAATTGAGCCAGATATAGAAGTTAAAATGGAAGAACTTCTTACATTAAAAGGATATGCTAATGATAGTGAACAAGCTAGAAAAAATAGAGAAAAAGAAATAGAAGATATTATTATAAAAGATAAAGGTAAGGAAGAAGCCGCTAAAATTATTTCGGCAGGAGATGTTCAACTTAAAAGAGCAATTCAGGAAATGAATAAAAAAATAAAAAAATAAGAGAAATTAAAATTTAGGAGAAAAATATATGTTTTATGTTGTTGGTACACCAATTGGGAATTTAGAAGATATAACTTTTAGAGCGATAAAAGTTTTGAAGGAAGTTGATTATATCTTTGCAGAAGATACAAGAGTTACAAAAAAACTTCTCTCTCACTATGAAATCGAAAAAACGGTGTACCAATACCATGAACATAACAAACTTCATCAAATTACAAACATCATTAATCTTCTAAAAGATGAAAAAAAAATCGCACTTGTAACAGACGCTGGAACGCCGTGTATTTCAGATCCAGGCTTTGAGCTAGTAAATGAAATTTTAAAAGCTGGAATAAAAGTCGTTGGAATACCAGGAGCCTCATCAATTGTAACAGGTGCAAGCATTTCAGGACTGGATATGCGAAGAATGGCATACGAAGGTTTTTTACCAAAGAAAAAAGGTAGACAGACGCTTTTCAACAAATTAAAGGAAGAAGAGAGAACAATCGTAATTTTAGAATCTCCAAACAGAATTTTAAAAACTCTAAAAGATATAAAGGACTATCTGGGAGAACGTTACGTTGTAATTACAAGAGAACTTACCAAAATTTATGAAGAAATAATCCGTGGAACTGTTTCTGAAATTATAGAGAAGCTGGAAGAAAAGCCAATTAAGGGAGAAATTGTTTTATTTATAAGGGCAATAAATGATGATGGTGTTTATTTAAAAACAATAAAAACAGAGTGATTTTAATTTAAGATATACTGATTAATAATTTTTATTTCTTATTTTTTATATTAGTTTTTTTTATGCAGAGGTATCAGATGCCATACCTCTTATTTCGTAATAACGCTTATTTTAACATTTTAACTGGTTATCACTTAATAGTTGAGGCGAAAGTCCTATGAACTATTCCCGCTTTACGGAAAACTTTCTTATAAAAGAAAAATAGAACTCGCTTTTGAATATAGGTTATTTTAAAATAAATAAATATATGCTATTTTTAGAGAATTCCAAAAGCTCATCTTCACAATAAAAAGTTAAAATAAATCAAATAGCTGGTATTTGATACAAAAGTTATGGTGAAAGAAACATATTCGTATTTAGTTATTTTTTTCTAACGAAATTTTGCTTATTAAATTTGTAAAATTTTTTAAGAAATTATAATTTTTAACTAGGGCATGTCTGAAAACTCTCAAAATGATGAATTTTTAATAAATTCTTAGACGAGCGGATAGTGCGTAGCACTTTCGCTATTATCTTGAGTATACCATTATTTAAGTATGTTAAAATAACTAATATTGCGAAATAAAGAGAAATGGCGATTGATTTCCCTTGCTTTAATAAAAAAGAAAAGACCTAAAAAATATAAGAAAAATTTGGTTTATAGATTTTAAATATGAATAAATTGTGAGTTTTTATCTTTAATTTTAAAATTAATCTTGATTTTAAGATTAAAAATAAAAATTTAGATAGATTTTTTTATAAAATAGATAGAAAATGGAGAGAATGAAAGAATGAATATAAACTGGTATCCAGGGCATATGAAGAAAACGAAGGATTTGATTGTGGAAAATCTTAAGATAATTGATATTGTAATTGAGATTTTGGATGCAAGGATTCCACTTTCGAGTAAAAATCCTGATATTTCAAAGCTGGCGAACAATAAGAAAAAGATTATTGTGCTGAATAAGGTGGATTTGGTTGACAGTAAAGAATTGAAAGTCTGGGAAGATTATTTTTTGGAAAATAAATTTTCTGATTATTTTGTGGCTTTGAGCGTGGAAAAAGGGACGAATTTTAATGAATTACGGAAAATTACTGATAAAATTTATGCTGAGAAATTGGAAAAGATGAAGAAAAAGGGGCTTCGTAAAACTGAAGTAAGAGCGATGATTGTTGGGATTCCTAATGTTGGGAAGTCTAAATTTATAAATAAATTTGTGAATAAAAATAAGGCAAGAGTTGGGAATACTCCAGGATTTACACGTGGTAAACAGTGGATAAAGATTGATGAAAAATTAGAACTGCTGGATACTCCAGGGGTTTTGTGGCCCAAATTTGAAGATGATGAAGTGGCTTATAACTTGGCAATTACTGGTTCGATAAAGGATAATGTATTGCCGTTGGAACAAATTGCAATGAAATTTTTGGATAAGTTAAAAGATTTAGGAAAAATTGATAATTTGATAAAAGTGTATAATTTGCAAGAGAATATAAATACTGAAGAAATTTTAAAAATGGAAAATCATAAAATTTTAGAAGTTCTGGAAAAAAGATTAGGAATTTCTAAAAATGATGAGCATAACTATGAAATCATTTCGAGAAGACTAATAAGAGATTACAGGATAGGAAAAATTGGAAAATTCTTTTTAGAATATCCAAAAAAGTAAATTAATTTTTATACTTTAAAGAAAGGAGCTATTGCTCCTATTTCGTAATGTAAGTTATTTTACTGATAAATAATTTCAAAAGGAGAAATATCAATGAGAATCGGAATATTTACAGATACATACAGACCACAGGTTAACGGAGTTGTAAGTTCGATTATGACTCTTGAGAAGGAACTTAGGAAATTAGGACATAAAGTGTACATTATTACTACAACTGATCCTGATGCACCAAAAGTAGAGCCAAATGTTCTTAGACTTCCAAGTATGGAATTTAAACCATTACCACAGTATAGGCTGGGAATGGTTTATTCTTCAAGAATAATAAAAAAAATAAAAAAATTAGAATTGGACATTATTCATTCTCAAACAGAATGGGGAGTAGGGACATTTTCGAGATTTGCGGCAATCAATTTGGAAATACCGCTTGTTCATACTTATCATACGTTATACGAGTACTATACGCATTATATTTTTGGTTCGAGATTTGTTTCGGCTGGTAAAAAAATTGCGGCGGCGATTAGTAAGTTTTATTGTGAAAAATGTAATGCATTGATTGTGCCAACACGTAAAGTTGAGGATATTTTGTATTCTTACGGAGTTGACCAGACAATGAATATTATTCCGACTGGATTGGAGCTGGATAAGTTTTATCGTGGAAATTATTCGGATGAAGATTTGGAATTTATGAGAGAAAGTTTTGGGATAGAAAAAAATGATTTTCTTTGTGTCTACATTGGACGGATTGCTGAAGAAAAAAGTATTGATATGTTAATTGATATGTTTTCTAAAATAAAAGATAAGAACTTTAAATTTATGATTGTCGGACGTGGAAGAATTTTGGACGATTTGAAGGCACAAGCTGGAAAACTAGGAATTTTAGACAGGGTTATTTTTACTGGAGAAGTGCCGCACGATAAAGTTGCTGCTTATTATCAAATGGGAGATGTATTTTTGAATGCGAGCATATCGGAAACACAAGGGCTTACATTTGTTGAAGCTATGGCAGCTAAAGTTCCTGTCGTAGCAAGATATGACTTAAATTTGGAAGACTTACTTGTGAAAAATGAGGCAGGGCTTGTTTATAAGACTGAAAAAGAATTTATTGATTCTATAATGCTTTTAAAGGAAGACAAGGAATTTAGAGAAAAAATTATCAAAAATGCTTTTGCTGCTTCGCAAGATTATACGGCACAAAAATTTGGGGAACGAGTGGAAGCAGTTTATAAAAAAACAATAGAGGAGTATGATAGTCGTGAAAGTTTTACTATATTCAGAGGGGAAAAGTTCCTTCAGCAAATCCGGCGTTGGACAAGCATTAAATCATCAGGTAGAAGCCCTTGGAGCAAATAATATTGAAGTTACGCAGGATCCTGAAGATGATTACGATTTAGCACATATAAATACTGTTGCACTAAAATCTTATGAAGTGTTAAAACAGGCAAAGAAAAAAGGAAAGCCTGTAATTTACCATACACATACAACTTATGAAGATTTTCGTGGAAGTATAAAAGGAAGCTACGTTTTGTCGCCAATTATAAAATTTTGGACAAAAAAATTGTACAATGAGGCAGATTATTTAATTTCTCCATCAGAGTACACAAAAAATCTTATAAAATCAAAATATTTGGAAAAAGAAAAGGAAATCAGAGTAATTTCCAATGGTGTAAATATAAATAAATTTAATAAAAATGAAATTTTAAAGGAAAAATTTTTGAATGAATATAAATCAGTGTATGATATAAGTAAACCATTAATTATAACGGCTGGACTGCCTTTTGAGAGAAAAGGCATAAAGGATTTTGTAAAAGTAACTGAAAAATGTAGCGACTACCAGTTTCTCTGGTTCGGTTCATCAAGCGTGAAATCAATGCTGCCTGAAAAAATTCAAAAAATCATTGAAAATCCACCTAAAAATCTTATTTTTCCAGGATATGTGGACAAAGATATTTTAATTGGAGCATTTAGTGCCGCCAAAGCCTTTCTTTTTATGACTTATGAGGAAAATGAAGGAATTGTGGTGCTAGAGGCACTTTCAGCGAAATTGCCGCTTGTAGTGAGAGATATTCCAGTGTATGAAGACTGGCTGGAAGATGGGAAAACGTGTTTTAAAGCTAGGACTAATGAAGAATTTTGTGAAAAAATTAGAAATATCGTGGAAAACAATGTGGAAAATTTGGATGAAATTACAGAAACAGCATATAATATTGCTGCAGAAAGAGATTTATTAAATATAGGAAAAAAATATAAGGAATATTATGAGTATATATTAAATCAAAAAAAATAAATAACTTTTCGTAAAAAATCAATAAATTCAAAAGAGAAAACCGCTAGAATAAATAAAAATGGTTTTCTTTTTTATTTTGGGTATTTCAATTTACATCTATTAGCCTTTATCTCAATTTGTTTTTTATGTGATTCTCTATTTAATACTAATTCTCTTTTAAAAATAGTAATAAATTTTTATAATAGGATTGTTCAATAGCTAATACTATAGTAAAACTAGTTTAAAACAGAACTCAAAAATTATGACTATTTTACTCAAACCCTAAATTATATAATTTCTATCAGTTCAATTTTAAACGGGTTCAAGTATATTTTCATTAAATAGTGAATGTTTAATAAATTACACTATTTTCTAATGAGAAATTAGTATTATATAAGAAAAATTTTATAATCATTGTGACTTTTAAAAAAATTTTGCTTTACAAAATATTTGAATAGGAGTATAATATTTGTATAGCTAAAAGATATTAGTTAATTTAAAATATAGAGGAGATGATTGAAATGGCTGGAATAGTAAAAAATCAAGGTGGATTAGCTTTTAGTGGGGATAATTATAAAGTGGTGAAGGAAATTTTAGATTCAGGAGAAAAAATTCCTTTGCATAATCATGAAGGAGAAGATGTCGTAATTTCAGTTCTGAAAGGAAAATTGGAAATACATTTGAATGATGATGAAATACATACTTTAGTGCCTGGTGATATCATTGGTTTTGATGGGAAGAATCTTGTTAAAGGTACTGCATTGGAGTATACTGAATTTAACGAAACACTTATAAAAAAATAATCTTTACAAAATTAAAAAAATATAGTATAATATTTTCATATACAAATTAAAAGATTAATAACTATGAATATTTTACTATATAATAAAAAAATGCATTTTAATATAATAATATGTATGAATTTGTAGAGTTTATTTTAGAATTAATTGAAAAAATTTTATATGTAAGCTCATTTTAAAGTAAATAAATTGAAAAAATGAGATTACATGCTAGAAAGTCGAATAATCTTATTCGGCTTTTTTCTTTAAAAAATATTTATTTTTGGAGGTCTTGGAATGAAAAAAATTAAATTATTGCTAGGAGTCTTGTTATTACTCATTTTAGCAGTATCTTGTGGAAATAAAGCAAATGCTAGGAAAAAAAGGGTTATAAAAGTAGGGACAGATGGAGTTTATGCACCATTTTCGTTTAAGGATGAAAGTAGCGGGAAATTGACAGGATATGATGTTGAGGTTATTCAGGAAGTTGGAAAAAGGATAAATGCAGATATTGAATTTACAACTGTTCCTTGGGATAGCATATTTTTGGGGCTGGAATCAAAAAGATATGATATTATTGCCAATGAGATTGAAAAAACTAAGGAAAGAGAAGAAAAATATATTTTTTCTGATAAATATTTAGTTTCAGCTGCTCAGATTATTGTAAAAGAGGGAGAGAATAATATAAAGACTTTAAAGGATCTGGAAGGTAAAAGAGTAATTTCAGCAGTTGGAAGCAATTATTCAAAAACTGTTGAGGAGTATAATAAAACAGCTTCTAAAAAGATAGATCTTAATTATTTTGACGGTGGGATTACTTTGACATTGGTAGAAATAGCACAAGGAAAAGCGGATGCAACATTGAGCGACAGACTTGTGGTAAGTTACTATAAAAAACAGCAAGGGGATAAAGTTCAGCTAGTAGGGGAGCCTTTGAGTACAACACCGACATTTTTCCTGTTTAGAAAAGATAGCGAAGAATTAAGAAATGAAGTGAACAAAGCACTTGCTGAAATGAGGGCTGACGGAACACTTGCTAAAATATCAGAAAAATGGTTTGGCGGAGATTATACGAAATAGTTAAAAGATTAGTTTTACTATAATATAAATAAAAAATATAAAAATTTTGGGAGGAAAATCATGAAAAATATTTTGAAAATAACAGGGATTTTATTGATAGGACTATTTCTTATCAGTTGTGGAGGGAAACAAGAAAATAGTAAAAGTGGGAGTAGTGAAGGAAAACAAAAAGTGAAAGTTGGAACAGAAGGAGTTTATGCACCATTTACGTTTACTGATGGAAGTGGGAAATTAACTGGGTATGATGTGGAAGTTGTTGAAGAAATTGGGAAAAGAGCAAATTTAGATATAGAGTTTGTGCCTACACCTTGGGATAGTATGTTTTTAGGGCTGGAATCGAAAAAATTTGACTTTATTGCAAATGAGATTGCTAAAAATCCTGAAAGAGAGAAAAAATATACTTTTTCTGATGATTATTTAGTATCAGCTGCTCAAATTATTGTTAAAAAAGGAAGAACTGATATTAAGACACTTGAGGACTTAAAAGGTAAAAGGGTTATGACAGGAGTAGGAAGTAATTATAACAAGACTTTGACTGATTTTGACAAAAATAAGGAAATAAATTATGCTTATTTTGATGGAAATGTTTCAATTGCACTAGAAGAAATTGCACAAGGAAAGGCAGATGCTACTTTAAATGACAGATTGACAGTAGGATATTTCACAAAGCAAAGAGGAAATCTTGTAGAAATCGTGGGAGAGCCTGTAACAAAAACACCTGTATACTTCACATTTAGAAAAGATAGCGAAGAATTGAAAAATAAAATAAATAAAGCACTAGCTGAAATGAAAGCTGATGGAACGCTTGCCAAAATATCAGAAAAATGGTTTGGTGGAGATTATACGAAATAATTTATAAACAGGAGAAAAGTAATGAATAATAATGTACCTTTTTTAAACTGGGGATTTATGGTAAGAGCGATTCCAGAAATACTGAAAGCATTGCCAATGACTTTGAATATTGCGATTGTTACGATGATATTTTCGCTGATACTTAGTTTTTTTATCGCACTTGTGAGAATAAATAAAATTCCTGTGCTGACAAGGCTTGCTACAATTTATGTGTCCTTTATAAGAGGGACACCTCTTTTAGTTCAAATTTACCTTGCCTATTATGGATTGCCTAAAATATTGGATTATATACATTTAAAGTATGGGTTTAATATAGATGTGAATAATATTCCTGCTATTATCTTTGTTTACGTAGCATTTATTTTAAATGTATCAGGTTATCTGTCGGAAACATTTAGGGCAGCAATTCAGTCGGTGGATAAAGGGCAAGTTGAAGCTGCATTGTCTATTGGAATGACAAAATGGCAGGCAATGAGAAGAATTGTACTTCCACAGGCGATTATAATAACTTTTCCTAATTTTGGAAATACTTTTATAAGTCTGATAAAGGATTCCTCGCTCGCTTTTACAGTTTCAATTGTGGAAATGATGGGAAAAGCAAAAATAATATCAGCTTCGGGGCTGGATATTTTTGAGGCATATATTGTTGTTGCTGGAATTTACTGGGTTGTTTGTATAATTGTGGAAAAAGTCATGGGAATTGTGGAAAAGAAATTGAGAGTAGGTGGACTGTAGAATGATAAAGGTTGAAAATCTAAAATTGTCTTTTGGAAAAAACGAAGTTTTGAAAGGAATAAACTTTAAAATAGAAAGAGGACAGGTAATAAGCATCATAGGACCGAGTGGATCTGGAAAATCAACATTTTTACGAAGCCTTAATTTTCTTGAAACAGCTTCATCAGGAACAATAACTTTTGGAAACGAAACTTTTGACTTGAGCAAAATAAATAAAAAAGATATAAACAGACTTAGAAAAAATACGACAATGGTTTTTCAGAATTATAATTTATTCAAAAACAAAACTGCTCTGGAAAATGTAATTGAAGGGCTTTTAATTGTAAAAAAAATGAATAGGAACGAAGCAACAGAAATCGGATTGAAAATGCTCGAAAAAGTGGGATTAAAAGATAAAGCCGAATTTTATCCAAATCAGCTTTCTGGAGGGCAGCAGCAAAGAGTAGGAATCGCAAGAGCGGTTGCAATGAGTCCAGATGTAATTTTGCTTGATGAGCCAACTTCGGCACTTGATCCTGAACTTATAGGAGAAGTTCTGAAAGTTATAAAGGATATGGTAAAAGAAAATATGACAATGATAATTGTTACCCATGAAATGCAGTTTGCAAGGGAGGTTTCAGATTATATAGTATTTGTTGATGGTGGAACAATTATAGCAGAAGGTAAGCCAGAAGAAATTTTTGTCAATTCTCAAAATCAGAGGTTACAAAATTTTTTGAAAAGGTATTCTGAGAGTGAAACAGATATTTACTCAATATAGCAAAGTAAAAAAAAATCATAAAAAAAGCCTCTAAATAAAAATATTTGGAGGTTTTTTTTTCACATGTATAAAATAATGGACATGAGCTTTCGCTCTACATTTGTAATAACTGATTTATTTAGCTAATATCAGCCTAAGTCTGAGCATAAAGGAGCTACCTTTATACTTCTTAAACTCTATCAAATGATAGTTAAGATATACTGGAATTTCACCAATAACAACAACAAAGCATTCAGAATTTGGTATTCATAATTTAATCTGGTGGATTTTTGCAGTTGTAACTTTAACAATCAATTATAGTGACTTATTCAGTTCACATCAACCACCTAACAGATTTTGATTATTCCTTATAGTTTCTTGAGCTATCACCCTCAAGTCTTTTAAGGTTATTTTCCACAGGAACGTCTATTGAATCTGCCTAATCCAATTAAAGTGCTTTAATCTTCTATCATTACAAATATGCTTATAACTTAATCTTGTGAATGTATACACTCGTTGATTAATGTCGCCACTTTATCAAAAGCCTACATATTCAGTATCCCGAATAATTCAACTCATTTTCCGCTATAACCTCAGCAACTATGCTCTTAGTTTCTTCACTGAGTTATGTCATAAATAAATTATACCCTATAAAACTATTGTTTTCAAATATTATATTTTAAATTTAAAAAAAATTTTTTATAGTTTTTTAAATAAAAAATATATGTATATACAAAAATAATTCTTTACAAATAAAATTTTTTATAGTATAATATTTTCACATACAAATATAAGGAGTAAAAAAATAGAATATATAATAACATTCTTAGAAAGGAAAGACAAAAATGGACTTTAATTTTATAATAGAGAATATTCCTAAATATTTAGAAGCAATGAAATTAACTGTATCTATTGGAATTATGGGAATAATATTTTCAATATTAATTGGAATAATATGTGCATTGATTTTATATTATAAAGTTCCTGTGATAAAGCAGGTTGTAGAAATTTATATTGAACTTTCGAGAAATACGCCACTTGTGATACAGCTGTTCTTTCTGTATTTTGGGCTTCCAAAAATTGGGATTACATTTAATTCGTATATCTGTGCTGTGCTTGGATTATCTTTCCTAGGCGGAAGTTACATGTGCGAGGCATTTCGGAGCGGATTGGAGTCGGTTACAAAAGGGCAGCGGGAATCTGGGTTAAGCATTGGACTTACAGAATCACAGCTTATAACTAACGTAATATTGCCACAGGCATTTACGGTTTCGTTTCCAGCGATAGCGGCAAATATAATATTTCTTTTGAAAGAAACTTCAGTAATAGGGATTTTGGCTTTAATGGAACTGATGTATCTGACACGGGATTTGATAGGGCTTTATTATAAAACGAATGAAAGTCTGTTTATGCTTGTTGCAGCATATTTGATTATTATTTTACCGGTTTCGTTTATTTTAACAGTAATTGAAAGGAGAATAAGATATGCAACTGTCGGGAATTGATGTTATTTTTAAAGGAGTCAATTTGCAAAGGCTTATGGGTGGACTTGTTGTAACAGGACAAATTGCTCTTGTTTCCATAGTATTTTCAATATTGCTTGGATTAATTCTAGGAATAGTTATGACTTCAAAAAATAAAATTATTTATGGAGTATTGAAATTTTATCTGGAAAGTATGAGAATCATTCCCTTGCTTGTGTGGCTGTTCATAATCTATTTTGGAGTTGCAAAAGGCTTTGATTTGCATATTGATTCAGAAACTACGACAATAATAGTATTTGTGATATGGGGAACGGCTGAAATGATGGATATTGTGAGGGGAGCTATTATTTCTCTTCCAAAAATTCAAGGAGAAAGTGCAAAGGCTTTGGGGCTTGATACAATTCAGGTTTATAGATATGTGCTGCTTCCGCAGGCAGTAAGAAGAATTGCACCTGCAGCGGTAAACCTTATAACAAGAATGATTAAGACAACTTCACTTGCGATTTTTATAGAAGTTGCAGAAGTTCTAAAAATAGGACGGCAAATTATAGAATTTTCAAGCAGGAAAAATCCGATGGCACCATTCTGGGTGTATCTGTTCATATTTTTTCTATATTTCATAATTTGTTATCCAATTACATTATTATCAAAAAAAATGGAGAAAAAATGGGCTGTTTAAAAAATAAAGGAAACGGAGGTAAGCAAAATGGCAGATTCGGAAGTTTTATTGGAACTTTCTGATATAAAAAAAGAATACAAAAAAGGCGTACTCGCATTAAAAGGAGTTTCACTTTCAGTAAATAAAAGCGAAGTTGTAGTAATACTGGGGCCTTCTGGATGTGGGAAAAGTACACTTTTAAGATGTGTAAACGGACTTGAAGAAATTCAGTCTGGAGAAATAAAATTACAAGGAAATGTTATCAATAAAGATAAGACAAAATGGCACTTAATACGTCAGAGAATAGGAATGGTGTTTCAAAGTTACGAATTATTTGACCACATGACAGTTATGCAAAATCTTCTGTTAGGACCGCTTAAAGTACAGAAAAGGGATAAAAAGGAAGTTACAGAGCAAGCAGAAAAATTACTTGAAAGAGTAGGGCTTCTGGATAAAAAGAACTCATATCCAAGAGAACTGTCGGGAGGACAAAAACAAAGAATAGCAATTATAAGATCGCTATGTATGAATCCAGAAATAATGCTGTTTGACGAAGTTACAGCGGCACTTGATCCTGAAATGGTAAGGGAAGTACTGGATGTAATGCTGGAACTGGCAAAGGAAGGAATGACAATGATAATCGTTACTCATGAAATGGAATTTGCTAAAGCAGTTGCAGATAGAATAGTCTTTATGGATTCTGGAGAAATCGTTGAAACAAATTATCCGCTGGAATTTTTTAGAAATCCAAAAACTGAAAGGGCTAAGAAATTCTTAAATATATTTAATTTTGAAAAGAAAGATAAGATGGAATCAGCTTTGTTGATATAAATAAAAAATTTAGTAAAACAATTTAGTGAATGCTAATTGTTGAAGGGAGAATGAAAGTATGAAAAAATTATTAGGATTTAGAAAATTGAATTTATTGGCACAGATATTGATTGGTGCGTTATTAGGGATTTTGGTTGGGCAGTTATTTCCATCATTTGCTAAAGAGTTAAAAATACTGGGAGTGCTGTTTACAAGTTTAGTTCAGATGGTTATTGTGCCACTTGTATTCCCGCTAGTTGTTTTATCAATAGTTACAATGAAAAATACTAAAAAGTTTGGAAATCTTGCATTTAAGACATTTTTACACTTTTTCTCAATTACAACGTTAGTAATCACGCTTAGCCTTATTTTAGGGAAAGTGACAGGAATCGATGCAAATATAAAAGCTGGAAGCATTTCTACAGAAGCTATTAAAGATGTTGCTTCTAACATTAATTTGAGCGATTTCTTAACATCAATTGTACCTAAAAATGTATTTACAGCATTTGCAGACGGAAATCTTTTACCAGTTATATTTTTTGCAGTATTTTTGGGAATTGCCTTAATTGCTGTTGGAGATGACAATAAACCTGTGATAGCATTCTTTGAATCTTGGATAAAGGCTATGTATAAGATTGTAGATTATGCCATTGCATTTGCACCTGTGGGAGTGTTTGGACTGATTGCAAGCAATGTGGCGAAAACTGGGCTTGGAGATTTGTACTTGCTAGGACAGTTTGTACTGCTTCTTTATGTTGGATACTTGGCAGCTCTATTAGTTGTATTTCCGATTATTGCATACATATTCAAAGTTCCTTATTTAAAATTATTATCAAATATTAAGGATTTGGTACTGATAGCCTTTACAACAGGAGGTTCTGCAGTAGTTTTACCGACACTTCTTGAACGTAGTGAAGAAAATGGAATATCTGAATCAGTTTCAGCTTTTGCTACACCACTTGGATATTCATTTAATCTTATTGGAGCCTGCATATATATAAGTTTATCAGTAACATTTATAACAAACTTGTACTCAACTCCGCTTACATGGGGGCAATTAATACCGTTAATATTGTTTTTGACAATAATTACAAAGGGAATTGCAGCAGTTCCGTCTGGAGCATTGGTTGTACTGCTTGCAACTGCGGCACAGCTTAATTTACCTGCAGAAGGCATTGCCCTGATTGTATCAGTTGACTTTTTGGCAAATGCTGGACGTACAGCGGTAAATGTAGTTGGAAACACGCTTGTTCCTGCGATTATTGAAAAAACTGCAGAATATGAAGTTGTGGAAACAGAGGAAGTGTATGCTGGACTTCGAGAAAATGCGGCTGTAGTTGAATAAACTTAAAAAATAAAAATAGAAAGGATGAAAATATGTCAAAAGTATATATAATTCATGAAAATATGGATTGGACAAGACATCTGACTGCAAGGCTGGAGGAATTGTCAGTTCCTTATGAAGAACTGGATTTGTCAGAAGGAATATTAAATATAGGGAAAGAGCCTGAAAAAGGCGTGTATTATAATAGAATGAGTGCTTCTTCACATACAAGAGGGCACAGATATGCACCAGAATTAACGGAGCAAGTCTTAACATGGCTGGAAAACAAAGGAACAGAAGCAGTCCGTGTAATTAATGGGACATCTGCTATAAATCTTGAAGTAAGCAAGCTGAAACAATACATCTTACTGCAAAAGGCAGGGATAAATACTCCAAAAACATTGGGAGCTGTGGGAAAAGATCAAATTTTAAATGCCGCAAAGGAACTTGACACATATCCTTTTATCATAAAGCACAACAGAGCTGGAAAAGGGCTTGGGGTAAGGCTTATAAGAAGTTATGAAGAACTTGACAATTATGTAAATGGAAATGATTTTGAAGATTCTGTTGATGGAATAAGTTTGATTCAGGAATATGTGAAGCCTGTGGATGGACATATCATAAGAGCTGAATTTATAGGTGGAAAATATCTTTATGCCGTAAAAGTTGACTCAAGCGATGGATTTGAACTATGTCCAGCAGATTCGTGCCAGATAAATGATAAATTCTGTCCTGTAGGAGAAGAAGCAGCGGAAAAATCAAAATTTAGAATTATCGAAAGATTGCCAGAAAATCAAATTGAAGAATATGAGAAATTTTTGAAAGAAAACCACATAGATGTGGCTGCAATAGAGTTTATCATAAATGAAAACAACGAAGTTTTTGTTTATGACATAAATACAAATACTAACTACAACGCCGATGCTGAAAAAATAGCTGGGAAATATGCTATGTTGGAACTAGCTAAATATTTAAAAGATGAATTGAAAAAATTAGGATAAGAAATAACAAAAACATTAAATAAACTTGGAGGTAATTATGAAAAAGAATTTTGAAAGGCTTGTAAAAATTATTGCAATCTTAGTTTTAGGAGTATTTGCGATAAGCTGTGGAAAAGGTGGAAAGGGAAGTGCTGAACCTGGTTCAATTGAAGCAATAAAAAAAGCAGGGAAAATTAGGATAGGAGTATTCGGAGATAAGCCGCCATTCGGATTTGTTGATGAAAATGGGAAAAATCAAGGGTATGATATTTATTTGGCAAAAAGACTTGCTAAAGATTTATTAGGCGACGAAAACAAAATAGAATTTGTCACATTAGAAGCTGCAAACAGAGTAGAATATTTATTATCAAATAAAGTTGACATTATTCTAGCAAACTTTACAGTAACAGACGAAAGAAAACAAAAAGTTGATTTTGCAAAACCTTATATGAAGGTATCACTAGGGATTGTTTCACCAGAAGGTGCTCCAATAAAAGATGTGAAGGAGCTGAAAGGTAAAAAATTAATAGTTAACAAAGGAACAACAGCTGAAATTTACTTTACTAAGAATTATCCAGATATAGAATTATTGAAGTATGATCAAAACACAGAAACATTTAACGCATTGTTAGATAAAAGAGGAGCTGCACTTGCACACGATAATACTCTAGTATTCGCATGGGCAACAGAAAATCCAGGATTTGTTGTGGATATTAAACAGCTAGGGGAACAGGATTATATTGCTCCAGCTGTAAGAAAAGGGAATAAGGAACTGTTAGACTGGCTAAATACTGAAATAGATGCTCTTACTAAGGAAGGCTTCTTTGAAAAAGCATATAAAGCGACTCTTGAGCCTGTTTACGGAAATAAAGTTGATCCTAAAACAGTAATTATTGAAAATAAATAAACTAAGTAAGTAATAAAAAAACTGCTTCAGAATATTGAGGCAGTTTTACCATATAAACAATTTTTATGATTCAAATTTCTAATATTTTAATCGACTACAAACATTATTTTATAGTTGTTATATGGATTTATAATTACTACTTTTTTAAGTTTTGTATCGTAAGCATAGGCATAATCCGCGTCATCAGCTATTTCTTTAAGAAATACGTTCTTTTCTAGTTTTAATCTTATTTTTTCTTCTTTTATTGGACCAGAACCATCGTGTTCAGGTGACGCATCAATATATTGTGTTATAAAGTATCCTTTACTATCTTTCTGAATTTTGAAACTATCTGACGTATCTGGATAACTAAATGTCTTGTTCAAAAATTTTTCAGCATGCAATTTTCCATCCGTTGTAAATTTTTGATCTATCCCTTTTGCTAATCCACCTGGAAATTCCTGGTCTTGTTGAACATTTTGAGTGTTAGTTTCGGCAGCTGTACTTCCTTTTGCATAAGATACAGCACTTATTGCTAATACTGTCATTAGCATACATAATTTCTTTTTCATGACAAATTCTCCTTTTTAGTTGATTTCAAAATAATGATTTTTTTATACTGTTCTTTGATTAAAATAATTATATAATATAATTTACCGTAAGTCAATATATTTTTTTGAAATTTTTTGATAGCTAACCCAAAAGTGTTATAACATAAAAAATACTCCATTCAATAAAGAACAGAGTACTTTTTTCGCTTTTTTTATTTACACAGATTTATCCTGTTTTTTTACACATTCATTATATTGCAAACGATAAAATTATTCAACTGGTCATTTTTTATAAATTGTGCTAAAATAACTTTGAGAAAATTAAATAAAAAAATTAAATTTTTAAATGGAGGAAAAACATTGGATATTGTAGGTAGTGTGGCAAAAGAACTGAATTTTAAAGTTCCACAAGTGGAAAATACGATAAAACTTTTTGATGAAGGGGCGACTGTGCCGTTTATTGCTAGGTATAGAAAAGAAGTTACAGGGAATCTGGATGAGGAACAAATTCGGGATGTAATTGAGAAAATTACGTATTACAGGAATTTGGAAAAGAGAAAAGAGGAAGTTATAAGGCTGATTGAGGAGCAGGGGAAACTGACGGAGGAATTGCAGAAAAGTATTGTTAATGCGATGAAATTGCAGGAAGTGGAAGATTTATACTTGCCTTATAAGAAAAAGAAAAAAACGAAAGCGGATATTGCAAAAGAACAAGGATTGGAGCCTCTTTCAGAGTTTGCATTAGCCAAAGGAACTACGATGGAGCAGCTAGAAAAAGAAGCTGAGAAATATGTTACGGAAGAAGTGGCGGATGTTAAGGCTGCAATTGAAGGAGTTCACTTAATTATTGCTCAGGATATTTCAGAAAATATTAAAATCAGGGAGTTTTTAAGAGATAAAATTGCAAAATTTGGAATTCTGACTTCCAAAGTTATTGAGAAAAATAAGGAAAATGATGAAAAAGGAGTTTATCAGGATTATTATGAATATTCGGAGCAGATTGGGAGAAGTGCTTCAAATAGGATTCTTGCTTTAAATCGTGGGGAAAAGGAAAAAATCCTGAAAGTTGATATTGACATTGATGAAAAAAACGAAGAAACCATAATAAACTTTATTTTGAATACTTTTGAAAATAAGAATTTAACTGAATTTTTTAGGGGAGTTATAAAGGACTCACTGGATAGATTGGCTTATCCGTCTATAAAAAATGAAGTGAGAAATATTTATACAGAAAAAGCGGAAGAAGAAGCAATTAATATTTTTTCTGAAAATTTAGAAAAACTGCTATTACAACCGCCTTTAGCCAAAAAAACGCTTATGGGACTGGATCCAGGATACAGAACGGGCTGCAAGATGGTTATTATTAATAAAGACGGATTTTATGAAACAAATGACGTACTTTTCCTTGTAGATGGAGTGCATAACGAAAGACAGCTTGCGACTGCGAAGAAAAAAATACTGGATTATGTTGCAAAATATGATGTGGATATTATTGCAATTGGGAATGGGACAGCTTCGAGAGAAACGGAGGCTTTTGTTGCAGATTTGATAAAGGAAATGAAGAAAAAAGTTTCATATTTGATTGTAAATGAGGCTGGAGCGTCAATTTATTCGGCTTCAAAACTGGCAATCGAAGAATTTCCTGATTTAGATGTTACAGCTAGGGGAGCTATTTCCATTGCTAGAAGAATTCAGGATCCGATGGCAGAACTTGTAAAAATTGATCCAAAATCAATTGGAGTGGGAATGTATCAGCACGATGTAAACCAGAAAAAGTTAAATGAAACTCTGGAACAGACAATTGAACACGTGGTAAATAACGTAGGAGTCAATATTAATACAGCTTCATGGGCATTATTAAGTTTTGTTTCTGGAATCAAGAAGAATGTAGCAAAAAATCTTGTGGATTATAGACATGAAAATGGTGATTTTAAGGACAGAAAACAGCTTAAAAAAGTAAAAGGACTGGGAGATAAGGCGTTTGAGCAGATGGCAGGATTTGTGGTTGTGCCTGACAGTGAAAATCCGCTTGATAACACGATTATTCATCCAGAGTCATATCACGTTGCAGAAATCATCTTAAAGGAAGCTGGCTGTAAAGTTGAGGATTTAAAGGCTGACTTGGATGCTGTAAGGCAAAAATTGCAGAAAATAGACTTGGAAAAAATTATTAAGGAAAATGATTTTGGAAGGGAAACTGCAAAGGATGTGTATGAGGCGCTGTTAAAAGATAGACGTGATCCTCGTGATGAATTTGAAAAACCGCTTTTACGTTCGGATATTTTAAATATGGATGACTTGACAGAAGGAATGGTTCTGGAAGGGACTGTGAGAAATGTGGCAAAATTTGGGGCATTTGTTGACATAGGACTAAAAAATGATGCTTTAATTCATATTTCTGAAATAGCAGAAAAATTTGTTTCAGACGCTACAAAGGAACTTTCTGTGGGACAAATTATAAAAGTTAAAATATTGTCGCTGGATAAGGAAAGAGGAAGAGTGGGACTTACTAGAAAAGGAATTTAACATTAAAGAAATATAAAAATTAACAAAATAAGAATAAAAATATAGAAAAACGTTTGTACTTTTGTAAAAAATTTGATAATATATAGTATAAGATGTTAATTATTTTAATAAATTATAGAAAGAAGGTTAGGAAAATGGAATTTTTAGTGGGTTTAATACCAATAATTTTGTTTTTAATTTTGTTAGCAGTTTTAAAAAAATCTGCGTTGTTTAGTACTTATGCGAGCTTGATTGTAGCGATTATTTTGAACTTTGTCATGTCAAGCTGGCGAATTCCAGTTCAAGGGATTATTGCTTCACTTTTTGAAGGATTCGCAGTGGCTTGGATGCCAATTGGATTTGTAATAATAGCGGCGATTTTTGCTTATGATTTATCAGTAAAAAATGGTAAAATTGAAATTATCAAAACGATGTTAGGAAATATTACATCAGATAGACGTGCACAAGCTTTAATACTTGCCTGGGGATTTGGTGGATTTATAGAAGGTATTGCAGGATATGGGACAGCGGTTGCAATTCCAGCGGCAATTATGATTTCTTTAGGATTTTCTCCTATGACAGCGGCGATGATTTGTTTACTTGCAAATTCGACACCGACAGCATTTGGAACAGTAGGGCTTCCTGTTACAACAATGATTTCAAACTTTGGATTAAATGCTCAACAGACAGCATTATTTACATCATTGTTATTGTTACTATTAACTTGTGTTATTCCTTTTATTTTAGTAGTTTTTGCAAATAAAGAAATAGATGGCGGAAAAAATCCAGCTTTTGGAAAAGGAATTTTACCAGTAATTATTGCATCAATTATTGGATATATGGTACAGCCGTTAATAGCTATGGCAACTGGGGCTGAACTTCCTACAATTATTTCAAGTTTAATAGCAATGATTTTAATGATTGTTGCGACAAAAATGTTTGTTAAGGCGGAAGAAGGATTTGAAACTGTGGCAGTTTCTACTAAAGATGCAATTTTAGCTTGGCTTCCATATATTTTAATGGTAGTTTTAATCGTAGGAACAAGTCCAGTTGTTAAAGTTATAAATGAGCCTTTACACGAGCATACAATTTCAACAATTGATTTTTCATTTGGACATTGGGCAACTTGGTTTAGAGATGCAAAAAGTGCAAAAGATGCTGGAGTTGCGTTTAAATGGATTTTGGCACCAGCCGCACCTTTATTTGTAGCAACAGTTATTGCAGGATTTATTCAAAAAGTAAAAGTAAAAGACATGGTTGAAGTACTAGGTCATACAATTTATCATAAATTAGATAAAATGTTAGTAATCATGGGAATTGTAGCACTTTCAGTAGTTATGAAACACAGCGGAATGACAGCAAGTATTGCTAGTGGTCTTAAAACATTGACTGGATCAGGATTCCCATTCATTGCACCATTCTTAGGTACAATTGGAACATTTGTTACAGGAAGTGATTTATCATCTAACTTGTTATTTGGTGGAATTCAAGTAGGAGTAGCGAAAGGATTATCACAAAATCCAGCACTGCAATCATTGTTAATTGCTGCCAATACCGCTGGAGCAACAGGTGGTAAAATGATTTCACCGCAAAATATCGCAATTGTAACATCAGTTTCTGCAGCATTAAATGGAAAAGACGGAGAACTTTTAGGAAAAACTATTAAATATTCTGTACTGTATGGACTTGTTTTAGGTGTTTTGACATTTGTTGGAGCAGGAATGATACATTAGTAACTAAAAATTTGAATAAAATTTAAAAATTTAGATATAATAATTAAAGAAAAAGGAGAATACTAAAAATTTGGTATCTCCTTATTTGTATATTTAAGGACAATAACTAAGAAAAAAATAATATATAAAGCTGAGTTATTTTAAAATGTATAAAATTGTGATATAATAAAAAACATAAATAAAGAGAATAATTTAAAAGAAAAAAATGGGAGGAAAAATGTCGGAAAATAATAATGTGGAAGACAAGGTAGATTATGCAAAAACGCTAAATTTACCAAAGACGAGCTTTAAAATGAAAGCTAATCTGGCTCAAAAAGAACCTTTAACGTTAAGGGACTGGAAAAAAGCTGAAATTTATGAAAAATCATTGAATGAAGGGGCACCATTTTTTGTACTGCACGATGGACCTCCGTATGCAAATGGAGATATTCACATCGGGCATGCGTTAAATAAAATATTGAAGGATATTATTTTAAAATATAAAAGATTAAGAGGTTATAACGCACCATATATTCCAGGATGGGATACGCATGGTCTTCCTATCGAATGGAAAATAATGGAAGAACTTGGAGAAAAGGCAAAAAATATGACTCCCTTGCAAATTAGGCAAGAATGTAAAAAATATGCTTTGAAATGGGTAGAAAAACAAAAAGAAGGATTCAAAAGGCTTGGAATTTTAGGAAACTGGGATAATCCTTATATCACTTTAAGACCTGAATACGAAGCAGAACAGTTAAAAGTATTCAAGGAAATTTACGAAAATGGTTATGTTTACAAAGGGCTAAAACCTGTTTACTGGTCGCCTACGACTGAAACAGCACTGGCTGAAGCGGAAATTGAGTACAAGGATGTAGAATCTCATTCAATTTATGTGAAATTTGAAGGAACTCAGGATTTATTGGATAAATTAGGAGTGGAAGAGGCAAGTATTCTTATTTGGACAACAACACCTTGGACATTGCCTGCAAACTTGGGAGTATTTTTACATCCTGAATTTGACTATGGATTATACAAAACAGAAAAAGGCAATATTGTAGTTGCAAAAGAATTGGCTGAAACTGTATTTAAGACACTTGGAATTTCTTATGAATTATTGAAGGAATTTAAAGGTACTGAACTTGAGAAAACTCATTATAGACATCCGTTCTTGGATAGAGAAGGGCTAGTAATGCTTGGAGATTATGTTACGGTTGATGCAGGGACTGGAGCGGTACATTCGGCACCTGGACACGGGGCGGACGATTACAATTATTCACGAAAATATGAACTTGGAGTATTGTCGCCAGTTGACGACAGAGGGCATATGACAAAGGAAGCTGGAAAATACGAAGGAATGTTTTATGCAAAAGCTAGCAATGTAATTGTGCAGGACTTGACAGAAAGCGGACATTTATTGCATCACAGTAAGTTTGTTCACTCGTATCCGCATGACTGGAGAAGTAAAAAACCTGTAATTTTCAGAGCGACTGAGCAATGGTTCATTAGCGTTGATGAAAGCGATATTAGGGAAAATGCGATAAAAGCATTAGATGATGTGGAATTTGTACCATCTTGGGGTAAAAATAGAATTGGTTCAATGTTAGAAACTCGTCCTGACTGGACTATTTCAAGACAAAGAGTATGGGGAGTACCAATACCATTGTTCTACAACAGAGCGACTGATGAAGTTATTTATGAGCCAGAAATTATGGACAGAGTAATTGAAATGGTAAAAAAAGAAGGAACTGACATTTGGTGGAAATATGAAGCCAAAGAAATTATCGGAGATGAACTTTTGGAAAAATATAACTTGAAAGATGTGGATATTAGAAAAGAAAGAAGTATAATGGACGTCTGGTTTGATTCAGGAGTTTCCCATAGAAGTGTGTTAGTGCCAAGAAATTTACCAAGACCAGCAGACTTGTACCTTGAAGGAAGTGATCAGCATAGAGGTTGGTTCCAGTCTTCATTATTGACATCAATCGCAAGTACAAAAGATGCACCTTACAAGAGAATCCTAACTCACGGATTCACAATGGACGGTCAAGGAAGAAAAATGTCTAAATCACTTGGAAACACAATACTTCCAAAAGATATTACAGAAAAATACGGAGCAGATATTTTAAGATTGTGGGTATCTTCAGTAGATTATAGAGAAGATGTTAGAATTTCAGAAAATATTTTACAGCAAATGTCTGACGCTTATAGAAGAATCAGAAATACAGCCAGATTTTTGATGGGTAACTTAAATGATTTTGATTATGCAAATGATAAAGTTGACTACAATGATATGTTTGAAATTGACAAGTGGGCAATGCACAAACTGGAAGAATTGAAGGCTAAAACGACAGAATTTTACGATAAATACGAATTTTACAGTCTATTTCAGGAAATTACATATTTCTGCTCAATGGAAATGTCTTCATTCTATCTGGACATAGTAAAAGACAGACTTTACTGCGAAGGGACAACTTCAATTGAAAGAAGAAGCACACAGACTGTATTGACAGAAGTTCTGAAAGTGCTAGTAAGAATAATTGCCCCAGTATTGTCGTTTACGGCTGATGAAATCTGGGAAAGAATACCAGAAACGTTAAAAGAAGAAGAAAGTGTACATTTATCAAAATGGATTGAAGCAAGACCTGAATATTTGAATGAAGAATTAGCACAAAAATGGGATAAAATCGCACGATTAAGAAGAGAAGTGAACAAAAAGCTGGAAGCAGAAAGACAAAATGGATTAATAGGACATTCTCTTGATGCAAGAGTTATTTTAAACATTGCCAATGATGAATATTCATTTATAAAAGATTACACAGAAAATGAAGTTTCTGACTTGTTTATCGTATCTCAAGTTAAATTTGTAAATGATAATTTAGCAGAAAGCGAAATCGAAGGAATTAACATCGCTGTGGAAAAAGCGTCTGGAGAAAAATGTGAAAGATGCTGGAAATACGATGAGGAAGTTGGACACAATCACAATCATCCAGATGTATGTCCAAGATGTGCAGGCGTTTTGGAAGAAATGTAACGTAAAATTTATTTTGTAAAATAGGACTAAATACAGCTAAATTAAAAATAACTTATTTAGTTTGTTTTTTACAAATATGTGTTAATAAAAAATGTGAGGAGAAAAGAATGCCTTATATAATTATTATTTTGGTTTTAGCTGCATTAGATCAGATTACAAAGCAGTTAATGTACAACGTATCAGGTGGAGTACAAGGTTTTTCTATACCAATAATAGATAAATTTTTTCACTTGACATATGTTGAAAATCACGGCGGAGTTTTCGGTCTATTGCAAGGAAAAATCAATTTATTTACAATAGCAAGTGCAGTTCTAATTATATACGTAATCGCTGTAGAGTACAAAAACTTTAAGAATTACAGCAAATGGACAAAAATAGGAGTAGTAGTAATTGCCGCTGGAGCCACAGGAAATATGATTGACAGAATTCTTCGTGGATACGTAATTGACATGATAGATTTTCGAGGAATCTGGGCTTTCGTATTCAATGTGGCAGATATGTATGTACATATTGGTATTTATATTATTGTAATTGATTATTTGACGAGAAAATATTTTAAAAATAGTAAAAAGTAGTTACGAATATCTAAATTAAACTTTATTGATTAACAATACTTTTTTATGTAATTATATGTTTTTTCTTTTTTATGAAGCAAAGGGGAACAGTCGCCATCCCCTTTGCAAACCCGGCTTGTCTAAGCATTTTTTTGAAATGAAATTGAAACTCGCTTTTTAATAAAGATTATTATCAACTCTTAAATTGATTATGATTTAAAAGTTTTGAAAAAGCTCAGACAGTCAATTTCATTCCAAAAAAATCACGACAGTTTTAGTTTAGTTACACAAGATAATTTAATTAAATATGAAAAAGAAAAATATTTAATAAATTTGATGAATATAAAGTTGTTATGTTATTCATAGATTTTATTTAGTAAAGATATTTTAGATAGAAAAATAGAGAAAGAAAGGATAGAGATAAATGACTTTTCAGGAAATTATATTAACTCTTCAAAAGTTCTGGGGAGATAAAGGGTGTATAATATCAAATCCGTATGATATTGAAACAGGTGCGGGAACTTTTAATCCAGATACTTTTTTAATGTCGTTAGGTCCTGAGCCTTGGAATGTTGCCTATGTTGAGCCATCACGTCGTCCAAAAGATGGAAGATACGGTGAAAATCCCAACAGAGTGTACCAACATCATCAGTTTCAGGTAATTATGAAACCATCACCAGAAAATATCCAGGAACTTTACTTAGAAAGCTTAGTTGCATTAGGAATTAATCCTAAGGAACACGATATAAGATTTGTGGAAGATAACTGGGAAAGTCCTACACTTGGAGCGTGGGGATTAGGATGGGAAGTTTGGCTGGATGGAATGGAAATTACACAGTTTACATACTTCCAGCAAGTTGGAGGACTGGAAGTTGACATTGTTCCATCTGAAATAACTTACGGACTTGAAAGAATAGCACTTTATTTGCAAAATAAGGACGATGTAAAAGATTTAGAATGGACAAAAGGCGTAAAATACGGAGAAAGAAGATTCCAGTTTGAATACGAATTATCAAAATACAGCTTTGAAGTAGCAGACGTTCCAATGCACTTCCAACTTTTTGATATGTACGAAAAAGAAGCCCAAAACTGTCTAAACAACGACTTAGTATTCCCCGCCTACGAATACGTTCTAAAATGTTCACACACATTCAATAACCTTGACGCAAGAGGAGCAATCAGTACAACAGAAAGAATGTCCTACATTTTAAGAATCAGGGATTTGGCTAAGAAATGTGCAGAGAAATTTGTGGAGGCAAGGGAGAGATTGGGATTCCCATTGTTGAATAAAAATAATTAGACATAAAAGAGGGGGATTCTTCTTTTGAAAGGAGGACTGTGGAATAAAATTATCAATAAAGAATGTTGGAAGATTAAAGGAAGCTGATGTTGAGATAAATGGGATAACTGTTATTGCGGGAGAGAATAATACAGGAAAAAGTACCGTTGGTAAAGTTTTGTGGAGTATATTCAGCAGTTTTTATAAAATTAATGAACAAATAGCTATAGAGAAACAAGAAAGTATTGAAAAAGTAATATTTAATAGTTTTTTAGATTCTATGTATCAAGATAATATGGGATACTTAGATCCTTTTTATAATGAAGAGAAAGAAAAAGAAAATATAAAAAAAGTATCAAAAAAAATAGTAAATACTTTTGAAAATATAAAAGATGATACAGAATTAAAATATTATTTAATAAATACATTGAATAAGATTATTTACTCTGATGTAAATGCTTCAAATTATAAAATAGATGAAATAGTGAAAATTTTGCGAATAACAAATGATAGAATTGGAGAAATTGCAATTTTAAAGAGATTGTTAAAAGAATTTAATAATCAAATAAATAATATTTATTCAGAAGCAGAAGCAGAAATGGAGTTAATAATAAAAGATAAATCCTTAAAAATTGTAATTGAAGATAATAAAATTAAAGATTTAAGAGAAGATATATATGTAAATACAGAAGTTTTTTATATAGATGATCCACATATTGTAGATGAATTAGAGGAAATTTCAATGGAAAAAATTAAATTTTCTCATAGAGGACAACTGATAGAAAATTTATTAAATGTGGAAAAAGAAAGTGTAATTAATGAGTTGCTAGCTGAAGATAGGTGGGAAAAGATAAATGATAAATTAAATGATATTATTCAAGGGAAATTTACAAGAAAGAAAAATGGGCGAAGTTTTTTTTATGAGGAAAAAAACGGTTATGAAAAAATAAATGTAAAAAATTTATCAATGGGTTTAAAAGTATTCACTATTATAAAGTTACTGATTCAGAATAATTCTTTGAAAGAAAATGGAACAATAATTCTAGATGAACCTGAAATTCATTTACATCCTGAGTGGCAAATAAAATTTGCAGAATTAATTGTGTTGTTACAAAAAGAATTTGGAATGCATATTTTACTTACAACACATAGTCCTTACTTTCTCAAAGCTATCCAAGTTTATTCAAAAAAGTATGAAATATCAGACAAATGTAAATATTATATGAGTGAATTGGATGGAGAACAAGCAATTTTAGTTGACAAGACTAGCAAAACAGATGATTTGTTTTATAAGTTAGCTATTTCTTTTGAAAATTTGATGAATGAGGAAGAATTGTATGAAGATTAGTGATTTGAGAATAGAATGTAAGTCAACTTTGAAGAAAACTTCAAAGGATGATAGCAATAATTATATGACGAATTCTGATTTGCAGGTAATTGATTTTGATTGTTTAAAAGATAAATATATAGGGAAGATCGAATTTAATGGATTAGGTGTTAAATCAAATGATGCTTTGTTTATCAAAGGTAAAAATTATGTTTTTATTGAATTTAAAAACGGAGAAATGAAAAATATTAAAGAATTTGAACTTCATAAGAAGATATATGACAGTGTACTTATATTTTGTGATATTTTTGATAAAACGTTGAAAGATACTAGAAAAGAATTGGATTATATTTTAGTTGCTAATTTTTCAAATTCTGAAAGAAATGATAAAAAATTGTTAGATAACTTGTTAAAAACTGTAAAAATTGAGGAAAGGCTGAGAGCTGGGCTAAGAAATTTTAAAGATTATTGCTTCAAAAATGTACACACTTACTCAAAAGAAGAATTTGAGGAAAAATTTGTAAAAAAGATGGAAAATTAAAAATATTGTTTAGAAAAATAGTTAAAAAAAATGTAAATTTGTAAAGGAGAGCAACTATGAATTTTCTTTTTGAAATAGGATTGGAAGAATTGCCTGCACAATATGTGGATAAGGCGGAAAAAGATCTGAAAAAAATAATAGAAAATGAATTAAAGGCTGAAAGAATCAAGTTTTCAGGGATTGAATCGTTTAGTACGCCTAGAAGGGTTACTGCGATTATAAAGGATTTGGCTGAAAAACAGGATGATTTAGATAAAAAAAGCGTAGGGCCTTCGGTTGAGATTGCTTATAAGGATGGGCAACTTACGAAAGCTGGAGAAGGATTTGTAAAGTCTCAAGGTGCTACAGCTGATGATATAAAGATTATTGAAAATGAAAAAGGGAAATATATTTCGATTGAAAAATTTATTGCAGGAAAAAATACTAGGGAAATTTTGCCTGAAATATTGAAAAATGCGATAAAGAAAATAGAGTTTGAAAAGTCAATGAAATGGGCGGACAGAACATTTAGATTTGTAAGACCGATTAAATGGTTTGTAACTTTGTTTGATAATGGAGAAATTTTACCTTTTGAGTTTGAAGGGCTAAAAGGCGGGAATAAGACTCGTGGAATGAGATATTTTGCTTCTCAGGACATTGAGATTAATAATCCGCTTGACTATGAAAAAATATTGCTTGAAAATTTTGTTATCGTAGATGGTGAAAAAAGAAGAGAAGAAATTTTGAAAAGCATAAGGGAAAATGGGGAAAATGATGGAGATACTGCGATAATCAATAAATATTTATTGGATGAAGTAGTTAATGTAGTAGAATATCCTTATGCAATAAAAGGTGAATTTAGCAAGGATTATTTAGAGCTTCCTGAAGATATTATCACGATTACATTGGAAACTCACCAAAGATATTTTCCAGTAAAAGATAAGGACGGTAAATTATCAAATAAATTTATTGTTATAAGAAATGCACCTGAATATTCGGAAACTGTGAAAAAAGGGAATGAAAAGGTTGTAGAGCCAAGGCTTGCTGATGCGAAATTCTTCTTTGACGAGGATTTGAAAAATAAATTTGCAGATAATGTGGAAAAACTGAAGGAAGTTACTTTCCAAAAGGATATGGGAACAATTTTTGAAAAAGTTAAAAGAAGTGAGAAAATCGCTGAATATCTGATTTCAGAGTTAAATTTGACTGATAAGAAGGAAAATATTATAAGAACAGTAGATTTGGCAAAAGCCGATCTTGTTTCAAATGTAATTGGAGAAAAGGAATTTACAAAATTACAAGGGTTTATGGGTTCAGTTTATGCTGAAAAGCAGGGAGAAGATAAAGATGTGGCGCTTGGAATTTTTGAACATTACTTGCCTCGTTATCAAGGAGATGAACTACCTACAACTGTGGAAGGTGCCATTGCTGGAATAGCTGACAAAATGGATACAATAATCGGATGTTTTTCAGTTGGATTAAAACCGACAAGCTCTAAAGACCCTTACGCATTAAGACGTGCGACACAAGGAATTATCCAAGTTGTATTAAATTCAAAATTATCTTTTAACTACAAAAAATTAATTGAAAAGGCTTATGAAATTTTTTCGGCTGATAAAAAAGTGCTAGAAAAAGATGTTGTGAAGGATGTAACAGAGTTTTTTAAGCAAAGAATAATTAACGTACTTTCTGAAAAATATAAAAAAGATCTTATAAACTATGAGATAAATCTTGAAAGCAATGTTGTGGAACTTGATAAAAAATTATCTGAACTTCTGAAATTATCACAAACTGAAAACTTTGAAATTTTGATAAATCTTTTAAAACGTGTAAAAAATATTGTAAAAGATGAAAAAAATATAACTACAGATGTTATCTTTGAATTATTTGAATCAAAAGAAGAAAAAGCACTGCTTGATTTTGCAAACAAATTGGAAAGTATGGAAAATAATGAGTTTTCTAACTATATTGAAGAATTATTGAATAATGCTGATACAATAAATCAGTTTTTTGATAATGTAATTATTAATGTGGATAATGGAAAGCTAAGAACTAACAGAATAGCATTATTGAAAAAATTAGAACTTTCAATTGATAAAATGATAAATATATAAATTTAATTTTTAAAATAAAATTGATTGATTTTACATAAAATTTTAAAAAAATATAGTTATAAAAAAAGAAAAAATTTAATAAAAAAATTAAAATCAACAAATGACTAAAAAGTCAATAAAATTAATATGTTTAATTAAAAAATACACGATAAATATAAGGTTAATGAATAATTTTTACTATGATTTTTTTTGTTGACTTTTTACGGAAAAAATGATATTATTGATTGTAAATAGGAATCCTAATTAAAGAATATTATAAGTAAAGTATTGTTTTTTCCTTTAAAATATTGTATAATTACATTGAAAGGATTAGGAGAAAGCAGTACTAATTTATTAGAGAAAAATAAAATGAAATTCAGGAGGAATTAAAATGAAAAAATTAGTTATTTTAGGAACAGCTTTATTAGCTTTAAATGCTGTAGCATCTGAAGTCCAAATTAAAAGTGGATATGATTTCTACAGAAAATTTAAGAGTGGATCTGCTGAAGATTTTTCAGTAAAAAGAGGTCCAGTTGTTGGAGTGGAATACATCATTGATAACCAAGGTGAATTCGAATGGGGATTAGGAGCAGAATATAAATTCTCAAATACTTCAGGAAAATTAAAAGAAAAAGTAAACGATAACAAAATAGCAAGAAGTGCTCCAGTTTACGCTTTAGGTAAATTTAACTTGATTACTACAAATTCAGGAAATGATGCATTGTATGTATTAGGAAGAGCTGGATATAATTTTGCTCATGAATCAAAAGAATGGGATAAAAATATCTCAGGTGGATTATATGTAGCAGCTGGGTTAGGAACTGAATTTGGACCAGTTTCAGTAGAAGCTATTTATGAAAGATCTAGCCTTAAGGAAAAATCAGCAGGACAAGGAACAAGAACTAGAGATCACGTTGATTCAGCAGGACTTAGATTAGGATATAGATTTGGGCAATTGAAAAACGATAGAGCACCAAAAGTTATAACTCAAATAGTAAATGTACCAGTGCCAACACCAGTGCCAACACCAGTACCAGAACCAACACCAGTACCAGAACCAACACCAACACCAATACCTAATACAGCTGTGTTACCATTTAGCTGTTCAGCAAATGAAAGAAAATGTGTAATTAGAGGATTTAAAGTAGATGGTAGAATACCTAATGAACGTGAAGCAGGAGATTTAAGAGCTATCGCAGGTGTAATTAACCAATTTGCTGACGGTGGATCAATTGATTTCGTTGGACATACAGATTCAACTGGATCAGATGCTTATAACCAAAAATTATCAGTAGCAAGAGCACAAAATGTTGCTAGATTGTTAAGAGAATACGGATTGAAGAACACAATTTCTTACGGAACAATTACTGGACAAGGAGAAAGTAATCCAGCAGATACTAATGATACTACTGATGGAAGATACAATAACAGAAGAGTTGAATTATTCTTCCAAAATGTTGACTTTAGTAATGTAAGATTTATTAATCAGTAATCTAAAGGTTAATAATTTTAAAATAAAATTTTAATATTTAATTAGAGAATCATTTGATAATGGTTCTCTTTTTTATAAAAAAAGGATATAAACATTGATTTTTAATCTAATAAATGCTATTATTTAGATAGATTTATTTTGAGGTGATATTATGGATTTGTCGAAAATTAAATTAGCTGTAATTATTCAATGTGAAATCGCAAAAAGACGTTGCAGCGGTTATCATTGCAGCCAGTGATTTTATGAGAGAAGTGGCGGATTTTCTGAATATCCGATAGATCAGGATATGAGAGTTCTTATGTTTCAATGTGGAGGATGTAATGGAAAAGGAGTAAATTCTCTTTTAATGAATGTAAATAAATGTATAAAAAAGGAAGGTAAGATTATACCTGAAGAAGTGGCTATCCACTTTGCTTCCTGTATTACACTTGATAATCATCATTCTTCCAGATGTATGTTTTTAAATTATATGAAACAACAAGTTTCTAAAACTTCTTTTAAGAATTCACTTATTATGGAAGATACCTGGCATTCGAAAACTGCAACTAAAAGGCGGGCGGAAGGAATTTATAAGACAAATAAAAAATAAAAACATCAGGAGAAGAAATTATGAAGGAAATAATTGTGGAAATAAAGAATGAACAAGGACTTCATGCAAGACCAGCAGCTCTCATTGCTAATATTGCCAAAAAATATAATGTAAAACTGGAAATAGAAAAAATTGGGGAAAATGAAGTTATTGATGGAAAAAATGTAATGGGTATAATGATACTAGGTGCAGCTAAGGGAGAGAAATTAAAACTTAAAGCAGTTTCAGAAAATGAAAATAGTATTGAAGAAGAAAACAGATTACTAGAAGAATTAAGGCAGTTAATTGAAATTGATAAGTTTTTTGAAAAATAATTATGAAAAGTTATTTTATAAATTGAAATTAAAATTGTCGGGAAATTATATTGTAGTAAGATAACGATACAATATTAAAATGTTAATAAACAGAGCAAAAAACAATCCTTTGAGTTTAATAGGTCATTTGTTTGTTGAAAACAAATAGTTTTCTAAAAATACTTATTTTGGCTTATAAGGATAAGTGAGAAATAGTTCATGTCGTTAAGTATACTAATGGAATTTTTATAATGTATTCAAACTTTTTTAGAATCAAAATTTTTAAAATTTGATTTTTAAATAGTTTTATTATAGATAAAAATTAAATATAGAAGAAGGGAGAAGGACTGAACCAAAAGGGACAGTTCTAGAGTGCAAAATGGACGAAAGAGAATTTGAAGTATTATTGGAAGATTATTTACCAGAGGAAAAAAAATCTGGAGATGTAGTTGAAGGAGTGATTACACGAAAAGAATTGGATTATGGATTTCTGGATTTAAATGCTAAAAAAGAAGGAAGAATTTATGCTCATGAAGTACAGGACTTTGAAATTGGAGATAAAATCGAAGTAAAAGTTTTAAGGGAAGATGATGACAATATTATCGTTTCAAAATTTATGTTGGATAAGGCAAAAGAATTGGCATCATTTAATGTGGATGATATTGTAACAGGAGAAATTTCTAGAAAAATTAAAGGTGGATATACAGTAAAAATTGGGAAAAATGAAGCGTTCTTGCCATTTTCACTTGCAAGATTTGAAAAGGATAAGGATTACACGGGACAAAAATTTAAATTTTTAATAAGAGAAAAAAATAAAAGTAATATTACAATTTCAAGAAGTGATTTAATTAAACTTGAAGAAGAAAAATATTTTGAAAGTGTGAATATTGGAGATATTGTTACTGGGAAAGTTAAAGAAGTGTTTGATTTTGGAATTATTTTGGATTTGGGAGCGGCAAGTGGATTTATCCATATTTCAGAAGTTTCTTGGGAGCAAGTTGATAATTTGACTGAAAAATATAAAAAAGGTGATGAAATCAGTGCTAAAATTATTGAAAAAGATGCTGAAAAAAACAGATTGAAATTGAGTATAAAACAATTATCAGAAGATCCTTGGATAAATTTTGCAGAAAATCATAATGTAGGTGATGTAGTTGAAGCGGTTGTAAAAGATGTTCTTGATTTTGGAATTGTTGCAACGGTTGATGGAAATTCAGGATTTGTACATATTTCAGAATTAGCTTGGCATAATGGGGCAAAAGAGCTGAAAAATTACAAGGAAGGCGATAAATTTTCAGCAAAAATTATTCAAATTGAAAACGAAAAGAAAAATGTTAAATTAAGTGTAAAACAATTGTCAGAAAATCCTTGGAATACAGTAAAGGAAAAATATCACATTGGAGACATTATTGAAAAACCGATAACAGAAGTATTTGATTTTGGATTATTGATTTCGTTGGAAAAAGACATTGACGGACTTTTACACGTTTCTGACTTGTCATACAAAAGAGAATCAAACTTGACATCAAAATATAAAGCTGGAGACCTGATTAAATTCAAAATAGTTGACTTTAATGATGAAAAAAACAGAATTACTTTAAGTGCAAAGGCACTGCTTGATGACAGATGGGAAGTTCTTGAGGAAACTTACGACTTTGACAATACGTTTACTGGAAAAGTTATGAATGTTCAGGATTATGGTATTTTTGTGGAATTGGAAAAAGGGATAGAAGTATTTATCCATAGAAATGAATTTTCTTGGGACAAAAGAGAACATAAGAAATACAAAGTTGGCGATGAAGTAGAATTTAAAGTAATTATAGTTGATAAATTGGATAAAAAGTTGTCAGGAAGTATTAAACAGCTAGAAAAATCACCTTGGAAAGAGGCAACTGAGCAATGTAAGAAAGGAAATGTTATAAATACTGAAATTGTGGAAATTCAGGAAAATTTTGTGTTGGTAAAATTGACAGACAGATTTAATGGTATTGTGCCAAAACGTGAATTATCAGAAGAATTTTTAAAGGACATTTCTGAAAAATTTTCTATTGGAGATAAAGTTCAAGCAGTAATTACAGATATTAATGAAAAAAGAAAATCTATTGCATTGTCAGTGAAAAAAGTGAAAGAACAGGAAGAAAAAAAAGAGTTAGATGAACTTATGAAAGTTTATGGAGTATAATTTCAAAAATTCAAGCATATACTAAATATATAGTTAAGTTTAAAAAATAAATTTTACATAATGAAAAAAAAGTGTTAAAATGTAATAGTAAATATTAGAATGCTGAAATTATATGGAGGTAAAATTAAAATGGCAAAAACAGAATTTATGAAATTTGCATATTTCGATAAAGAAATTGTAGAATTTGAAAAAGCGACAGTTAGTATTGCGACACACAGTTTACAATATGGGACAACTTGTTTTGGTGGAATCAGAGGATATTATAGAAATGGAAAAGTAGCGATTTTTAGACTGAAAGATCACTACACTAGACTTATGAGTGCATCAAAAATGTTAGGATTTGAATATTTTATTACTTGGGACGAATTTAAGGATATCGTTACTGAATTAGTTAAGAAAAATGATATAAAGGAAGATTTCTATATGCGTCCGTTCGTATTCTGTAAAGAGCCTAGATTGTCACCTAAAAAAGCTGGACTAGACTTTGACTTGGCAATTTATATGCTGCCACTTGCAGATTATGTAAGCTCAGAAGGCGGACTAAACTTAATGAGTTCAACTTACAGAAAATACAACGATTCAGCAATTCCTACAAAAGCGAAAGCAGGAGGGTCATATATTAACTCATTTCTTGCAACAAGTGACGCTCAAAGAAATGGTTACGATGATGCATTGATGTTTGATGATGCTGGAAATGTTGTGGAAGTATCAGTTGCAAATATAATTCTAGTTTATAGAGGGCAAATAATAATTCCTGATACTGGAAATGCGGCTCTTGAAGGAATCACAGTAAGATCGGCCTTAGAATTGCTTGAATACAATGGTTACAAAATAAACCGTGGGAAAATTGACAGATCAATGGTATTTACAGCTGATGAACTGTTAGTAACTGGAACAGCAATGAAAATTACTTATGCTGAATCATTGGACAGACGTCCTATTGGACAGTTGGACTTTAATGCAAAACCTGAAGCTGGTAAATTTCATAAATTACTAAAATCAGAATATGAAAAAGTAATTAATGGAGAACATGAATTGTCTTCTGAATGGTTATTTGTTGTAGAATAGTTATATTTAATTTCAACAACAGTTTATTGATAGATTTGAATAATTAAGGAATTATTTTCAATTTAATGGGAGTAGTTCCTTTTTTAATGGGATTTAGTATTAGAATTTTTTGATAAAAAAATTGCAAAAAAAAACACGATTTTAAACTTTTAAATATTTTTTAGTTATAAAATCATGCTTATTTCAATTGTTTTATTTAAGGATTTCTACTAAATCTCTCAACATAAATGGAATAAATACTTCACCATTAGCAAAATCTGTTCCTTCACCTTTATTGTAAATCAAGACTACAGCATCATTTTCCATATAAAAACTTTGATTTTTAGAAATAGCGGTAAATTTGTCAACAGGAAGTAATCCAAATTGTCTAAATCTATCGTTAACAGCTGTTGATAGTGGGGTATTAAAATCATCTGTAAATAAATCTTTTAATCTTAATGTGCTTCCATCTTTTAAATTAAATGTAATTCCATCATAAAGTTTTGTCTTTTGACCAGTTTTTGTATTTTTTTCTTCAATTGTGAACAGGACACTTAAGAATAAACTGTTATCAGCTTTAATTTCAGAAGTAATAACATAAAATCTATCCTTAGTTGACTTATAGTCTAAAATAAATTTTTCCATATTCTTGTTCATGTTTTTAACAATATTGGCATTTTTACTACTTATAAACATTGGATAAGAAATTCTCGAACTTCCTAGAGCTTTTATTCTGTGTGAAGACTTTACAATGCTTGTTGCTGCTGATGGAACGAACCCTTGAAATGTGAATGCCTCTCCTGCCGCAAATGACAAATTAAATAAAATTAATGTCATCAAAAATAATGTGAACTTTCTCATTTTTATAATCACCTCAAAATTTTTAAAATTATATAATAACTAAAAAACTAGCTTTTGTTAAATAATCCAAATTTTTAAGTTATTTTAGTATATTATATACTAAATTTGATAAATAATCAAATGTTTTTCTATTCTTGAGCAAGTAAATTTTTTTGAATTTTATTTTTTAAAGTAATATAGACTTTTTAAAATAGAACTTAAGTTAAAAAAGTAGCTTTAATTTTATCAATGTCTAGTTTAAAAATCGTAAAACAAATTTAAATTATTCTTTTTTGATTTTCTAATAAAAACTTTGAATATCAAAATAATTTTTAATATAGAAGTTTTTTTTGAAAAATGATACAATAATTGTAAATACAAGTGTATAAACAAATGTTTGATAAATATATATTTTAGCAAGAAATTTAACAAAATCTAGCAAGAAGTCTCTTGCTTCTAAAAGCAGGAGTAGTTCACTAAGTACCCCATAAGTTTATAAATAAAGAGAGGAATGATGGAAAAATGAAACTGGATAATTTTAAGAGAATTGAAGATTATGAGGCTGAGAGAGAGAAAAAAGAGCTGGAGTTTATTATAAATTTGACAAGGGAAGCTTTGACTGATCCTGAAAAGGAGAAGGAGTGGAATGCAGTTAGGACTTCATTTGCACTTTATACAGAAGGAAGAAAAAAAGGGACGTATATGATAAGACCTCGTTTTTTTGAAAGTAAAATTGACATTGAGGACTTTGAGTATTTGCTGGATGTTGTGCAGAAATATTGTGATAAAAGGCTTCATCTTACGACAAGGCAAGATTTTCAGCTGCATGGAATAGAAAAGGAAAATTTGCCAGAATTATTAGAAGCCATTTCAAAAAGAGGATTTTTTACGAAAGCAACTTGCGGAGATTCGACAAGAGCGGTAATTACTCCTGAAACAACTGGATTTGAAGAAGAAGTTTTTGACGTTTCGCCTCATGCAAAAATTGTGACAGATTATATTTTAAATGGACGTGAATTTATGCATTTGCCAAGAAAATATAAAATTGCTTTTTCAAATAAGGAAGAAAATTCGCTTTATGCAAAAATAAATGACATCGGATTTCAAGCAGTAATTCAAGATGGAAAAAAGGGATTTCGAGTGTATGTTGGCGGGGGAATTGGACCAATTTCAACTAATGCCATTATTTTAAGAGAATTTATCGAGGAAGATGAATTTCTGTATTATATTCATGCAATAAGAAATGTATTTAATGATCATGGAAACCGTAAAATTCGTGCAAGAGCAAGGCTTCGTTATGTTTTGCTAAATTTGGGAGAAGAAAAATTTTTAGAACTGTGTAACGAATACATTTCTAATTTTTATGTTGAAAAAGGGGATAGCCTTAGAGTTTATACGAGAAAATTGTTAGATGAGAGAGAAATTTTAGATAAAGAAAAAGAGCTGGAAAAAATAGAAGTATTTTCTAATGGAGAAAATACAGACGAAAGCATTAAAGATGATGAATTTATAAAAAGTGAAAGAAATATTGTGGCAGGAAAGCACAAAGGAGAATATGGGTATTATTTAAGACCTGCAAGAGGAAATATTTACAAGGAAGATGGAGAAAAATTGATTAAGTTTGTAAAAAGCCTTGATTATAAAGTTGAATTGAAACTTACAAGTTTTCAAAGTATTCTGGTTCGAGGATTGAAAAAAGAAGATTTATTAAAATTAAGAGAAATTATGGAAGAATATTATGGCGAAAACGAATTTTTTAATTCATACTCGTGTATTGGGAGTACAACTTGTAATGTTGGAATTTTAGATACTCCGCCGATACTGGACTATATTTTTAAATATTTTGAAAATGATGAAAAAAGAGAGCTTACAAATTATTTGCCACAAATAAAGATTGCTGGATGTCCAAATTCCTGTGCAACACCGCAGATAGCAAAACTTGGATTTAGCGGAAGACGTAAGAAAGACGGAGAATATTTTGCAATTTTTGCAAGGGGAGAATTTACAGGTAAAACTGTCAAGTTGAATGAAATCGTGGGAGAAATAAAGGCAAGTAAAATTCCATATTTCCTTGAGGACATTGCAAATATTATAAAAGAGGAAAACATTGAATTTGAGGAGTTTGTACATGAGGAAAGGTTTATTGAGCTGATAGAGAAATACAAGGAATTTGAACTTGAAGTGGTTGATTTCAATGATTTCCGTAAAGCTGATATGGAAAGGGCGTGGTAGATGAATGTATGTGGAACTAAAAAATATTAACAAAATGTACAACAGCTACAAAGCGTCAGACAATATAAATTTAGGCATTAGAAAAGGAAAGCTGGTGGCTTTGCTAGGACCAAGCGGAAGTGGAAAATCCACAATTTTACGGATGATTGCAGGGCTTGAAACACCAGATTCAGGAGAAATTATTATTGACGGAAAAGTTGTAAATGATGTTTCTCCAAGTAAAAGGGGAATTGGCTTTGTTTTTCAGAATTATGCGTTATTTCGGTACATGACAGTGTTTGACAATATTGCATTTGGATTAAAGATTGCAAAAGTGAAAAAGTCCATTATAAAGGAACGTGTGGAAAAACTGATGGAGCTTGTGAATATAAAAGGGCTTGGGAAACGGTATCCAAACCAGCTCTCAGGAGGACAGCGACAAAGAGTGGCATTTGCAAGGGCATTAGCTCCTCATCCTGAATTATTGTTGTTAGATGAGCCTTTTGCTGCAATTGATGCTAAAGTCAGACAAGAACTTAGGAACTGGCTACGTGAAACAATTGACAAAGTGGGAATTACGAGCATTTTTGTAACGCACGATCAGGAAGAGGCAATAGAAGTGGCGGATGAAATCATTGTAACAAATAAAGGAAGAATCGAACAAATTGGAAGTCCAAAAGAAATTTATTCCAATCCCAAAACAGCATTTGTAGCCAAATTTATGGGAAACCCAATAGAACTGGAAAATATAAACAGATTTAAAGGTTTTGAAAACTTGAAAAATGGACAAAAAGCAATAATCCGTCCAGAAAACGTAAGTATTATAAAGGCAAATGAAAAATTTAGATATTCAGCTTCAACAGAGAACGGAATTGTTAAATATACATTATTTCGTGGAAAAGAAGTAGAAATTGGTGTACAAATAAACGGCACTTTAATAAAAGGAAATCGTAAAATTGAAGAAGATGCTGTATCTGTGGGAGAAGAAGTCAATATCTATATATATCGTGCCTATGCCTTTGGGAAAAATGAGGAAGTGGAAATTGTGGAAAATGAAAATACAAGAAATCAAAATGATGTCGTTATTTAAAAAAACTAAAAAAAGATTTTTTATATAATATTTAAGTTAATTTGTCTTTGAACTTTTATAGAATATTTATTTGATTAATAATAATTTTTAATTAAAATAACAGTTTATGACTAAATTAAAAATGTCGTGATTTTTTGAAAATAAAAATTACTGTCTGAGCAAAGCGAGTTTAATTTTTGTTTTCAAAAAATGCTTAGACAAGCGGGGATTGTAAAGGGGATGGCGATTGATCCCCTTTACGTTTAGAAAAAAGAAAAAGTATAAAAATTATTAGGAAAGATATTTTTAATAACAATAATCTATAACAGTAAAATTATAAAAAAGTAAGTTTATAGAATAAGTTAAATAGATGTAGGTTGTGAGGTAATTTTATGGCAGAGAATAAGGCTGATAAAAATAAAAATAATAAAGAAAGAAAAAAACTTGAAATAAAGGAATTGGAAACGGATGTATTAATTATTGGTGGGGGAACTGCTGGATGTTATGCGGCGATTACGCTTGGAAAAAATTCTGATTTATCGGTAATTGTGGCAGAGAAGGCGAATATTAAGAGGAGCGGGTGTCTTGCGGCTGGGATTAATGCAATAAATGCGTATAATGTGAAAGGACGTGTGCCACAGGATTATGTGGATTACGCGGCAAAGGATGCCAATGGAATTGTGCGGCACGATTTGTTAATTACTGCTGCGAATAGATTTAATGAGATTACCGCTGAAGTGGAAAAGTTGGGGCTTGTGATTTTGAAAGATGAGAATGGAGAGTATGTTGCACGTGGAAATAGAAATATAAAAATAAATGGAGAAAATTTTAAGCCGATACTTGCTGATGCTGTGAAAAAAACAAAAAATGTGAGAGTTCTGAATACACTTAATATTACGGATTTACTTGTGAAGGACGGGAAAGTTTATGGCGCGGTTGGATTTTCTATAAAAAAAGAAGAAGTATTTGTGATTAGGGCGAAAAAAGTGATAATTTCGACTGGAGGAGCGGCTGGACTTTATAAGCCTAATAATCCTGGATTTTCAAGGCATAAGATGTGGTATCCGCCATTTAATACTGGGGCAGGATATGCAATGGGAATTCTGGCTGGAGCAGAAATGACAACTTTTGAGATGAGATTTATTGCTTTGAGATGTAAGGATACAATTGCGCCAGTTGGAACGATTGCTCAAGGAGTTGGAGCGAAACAGGTAAATTCAAGAGGGGTGGTTTATGAGGACAAATATGGGCTTACGACTAGTGAGCGTGTTTATGGAACTGTGAGAGAAAATCAGCTTGGAAATGGACCTTGTTACTTAAAGACAAGTGGAATTAGTGAAGAAGAAAGTGAAAGTTTGTTAAAGGCATATTTGAATATGGCACCAAGTCAGACATTGAAATGGATTGAAAGCGGAAAGAATCCGAATGAGCAGGATGTTGAAATTGAAGGGACAGAGCCGTATATTGTCGGTGGGCATACTGCAAGCGGCTTTTGGGTAAATACGAACAGAGAAACTACAATTAATGGGCTTTATGCGGCAGGAGATGTAGCTGGAGGCTGTCCACAGAAATATGTTACAGGTGCACTGGCTGAAGGTGAAATTGCGGCACTTGATATAATTTCAAAGTTAGTTGATGAAAAAAAGATTAATTGTGGAAAAATTGATGAAAATGTGGAAAACTTCATGGATGAACAAAAAAATCAAATTATTAATCAGTATGAAAAAATAAGAAATACAGAACCCAAAAGATTCTCAACGGAAGATATGGAAGAAGGAATGCAAAAAATTATGGATGAATATGCGGGTGGAATCTCAACAAATTATCAATTTAATGAAAAGCAGCTAAATTTGGCAAAACAGAAAATTGATCAGCTTATAGAGCTTTCTGATGAGCTTTCGGCAGAAAATATGCACGATTTAATGTTTGTTTATGAGCTGAAAGAGAGATTGATAGTGTGTAAATCACTAATTGAGCATCTTTTTTTCAGAAAGGAAACGAGATGGCATTCGTTTAATGAAAATCTGGATTATCCTGAAACTGACGAAAACTATTTTAAATATGTGAATTCGAGGTTAGTTAACGGAGAACTGGAAGTATTTATGAGGGAAATTGTTAAGGAGGAGAGATATGAGCATAGTAATTGATCCGTATGTGTGTATAGGATGTACAAAATGTACGTTGGTGTGTCCAGGGACTTTGATTGAGATGCAGAAAGTGGATGACATGAAAATTGAAAAGGCGGTTATGCAATATCCGAAAGACTGCTGGGGCTGTGTTTCCTGCGTGAAGGAATGTCCGGTTCAGGCAATTTCATTTTTCCTTGGAGCAGATATTGGCGGAAATGGAAGCACAATGACAACTAAGGAAGAAGGAGATGTTCTGAAATGGATTATTGAAAAAAGAGACGGAACTGTGGAGGAAATTGATATAAACAGGAAAGATGCGAATAAATATTGATGAAATTTTTAAAAAAATAAAAAAAGAAAGGGTGATTTATATATGAATGAATTATCTCATTTAGATGAACTGGAAGCGGAAGCGATATATATTATTCGGGAAGTTGCGGCTGAATGTGAGAATCCTGTCATGTTGTATTCAATTGGGAAGGATAGCTCGGTTATGCTGCATTTGGCGATGAAGGCATTTTATCCTGAAAAGCCACCTTTTCCATTTCTTCATGTGAATACTGGATGGAAATTTAAGGAAATGATAAATTTTCGTGACAGAAGAGCAAAGGAGCTTGGGATTGAAATGATTGAGTATATTAACCCTGAAGGAGTTGAGAAAAATATTAATCCGTTTGATCATGGAGCTTCATTTACAGATATTATGAAAACGCAGGCATTGAAGCAGGCGCTTAATAAATACGGATTTACTGCGGCATTTGGCGGCGGCAGAAGAGATGAAGAAAAAAGTCGTGCAAAAGAAAGAATTTTTTCATTCAGAAATGCAGCTCAAGCATGGGATCCTAAGAACCAGCGGCCAGAAATGTGGAAACTTTACAACACAGAAATTAGTAAAGGTGAAAGTATTAGGGTTTTCCCAATTTCCAACTGGACTGAAAAGGATATTTGGGAGTATATTCAAAGGGAAAATATACCGATTGTTTCACTTTATTCGGCGGCAGAACGTCCTGTTGTGGAAAGAGATGGAAATTTGATAATGGTTGATGATGAGAGAATGAGACTGGAAGAAGGCGAAGATCCTGAAATTAGAATGGTTCGTTTTAGAACTTTAGGAGATTATCCGTTATCAGGGGCTGTGGAGTCAAATGCTGTAACTTTGGAGGAAATAATAGATGAAACGCTAAGTTCGGTGGAATCTGAAAGAACAAGCAGGGTTATTGACAAGGACAGCGGAGCGGCAAGTATGGAAAAAAGAAAAAGAGAGGGGTATTTTTAATGGTAAGATTATTAAAATTTATAACTTGTGGAAGTGTGGATGACGGAAAATCGACATTAATTGGAAATATCCTTTACAATTCTAAGCTACTTTATGCGGATCAGGAAGAAGCGTTAATTTTAGACAGTAAAGTCGGTTCACGTGGAGGAGCAATCGATTATTCGCTGCTTTTGGACGGATTGATGGCTGAAAGGGAGCAAGGAATCACAATTGATGTGGCATATCGGTATTTTACGACAAATAAACGGAGCTTTATTGTGGCTGATACGCCAGGGCATGAGGAATATACACGGAATATGGCAGTTGGAGCTTCTTTTGCGGAAGTGGCAATTTTACTTTTAGATGTTACAAAAGGGGTACTTGTACAAACAAGAAGACATGCGAGAATATGCTCGATGGTTGGAATACGGCACTTTGTCTTTGCGGTAAATAAAATGGATTTAGCAAAATACAGCGAAGAGAAATTTAATAAAATTGTCAATGAAGTGAAAGAATTAGCGAAGGAACTGGAATTAGAAAATATAAAAATAATTCCCGTGAGTGCCACGGAAGGCGATAATGTTACAAAAAAATCTGAAAATATGGACTGGTATAAGGGCGAGAGCATTATAGAATATCTGGAAATAGTGGATGTGACAGAAAATAACGAAAATTCAGACTTTTATATCCCAATCCAGCGTGTATGCCGTCCAAATCACGAATTTAGAGGATTTCAGGGGCAAATTGAAAGTGGAATCATACGAACTGGAGAAGAAATCACTGTTTTGCCAAGTAATGAAACTGCGACTGTCAAAACGATTTTGAATGGAGATAAAAATGTAGAAGAGGCATTTTCTGGACAGGCTGTTACAATTCAGCTGGACAAGGAAGTGGATGTGAGCCGTGGTTCTGTTATCACGAAAAATAAAAATCTTCCAGTTGCAAAATCGGTTGAAGCTGTATTATTGTGGATGGATGATGACAAATTGACAGTTGGAAAGGAATATTTGGCAAAACTTGGAACAAAGAAACTTTCCGCAATATTAAAGGAAATTGTATATAAAATTGATGTGAATACAGGAGAAAAAATTGAAATACAAAGTATCACAAAAAATGAAATTGCTCTTTGTAAAATTGAATTTTCAGATAAAGTTATTGTTGATTTGTTCAAAAAAAATAAGGCTTTGGGAGAGTTGATACTAATTGACAGGCTTTCACATCAGACTGCCGCTGCAGGAGTAGTGAAAAATATTGATACAACTGGGGAAAAACCTTATTTTGAAAAGGATGACATAAAAATTGACGGATACATTTTTGAAGAACTATATTTCGATTTTGAAAATGCGAGAATGTCTAAAGAAGGGACAAAAGAAAGAACATACCATGTTGGCGACGAAGTGCCTCAAAAAGGAGATAGTTTTGAATATCCACAATATTTTGACGTTATATCACTTGAAAGTGAGGCGGCAGTTTTAGTGCGAGACTGTAAAATTTTTGATATTGTTAAATTGGAAGATTATCATTTTACAGGATTGCCAATATTAGACACAGCAGGATTTGGATTGCAGATTAAAACTAGGGAAGATATGAAAAATTATCTTTTAGATTACAATCAAAATGTAAATAAAGTGGAAATTCACAAAAAATGGGCAAAATTTGAAACTTACAGAAGAGTAGTAAGTGGGGATAATTTCTATATGATTTAATATTAATTAGATTATTGAATAGACATATTTCATAAAAAGGGGAACGTGAAGATGTTAAAGAAACTGAAAATACCAGTAATATTTGCTATAATTGTTATTTTTCTTTATTTTATCGGAATTATGCGGCAAAACAGCAAATCTGGAAAAAGTAGGAAAAAATTGGAAATTGTAAATGTTTCCTATGATCCTACTCGTGAACTGTATGAAAAGTATAACAAGTTGTTTATAGAATATTACAGGCAAAAATACGGACAGGATGTAAAAATTTCCCAATCGCATGGAGGCTCAGGCTCACAGGCACGTTCGGTAATTGAAGGGCTTGATGCGGATGTGGTAACTTTGGCACTGGAAAATGATGTGGCACTTCTTGAGAAGGTAGACTTACTTGAAAAAGGTTGGGTAAACAAATTTCCAGGAAGCTCTTCTCCGTATACCTCTACAATCGTTTTTCTTGTAAGAAAAGGAAATCCGAAAAATATTAAGGATTGGAACAGTTTGACAGAAAAAGGAATAAAAGTGATAACACCTGATCCGAAAAGCAGCGGTGGAGCTTGCTGGAATTTTTTGGCAGCGTGGTCATACGGACGTGAAAAATTTGGAAATGATGAGAATAAGATTCAAAATTTTGTGAAAAATATCTATGACAATGTGACAGTAATGGATTCGGGGGCAAGGGCAGCAACTACGACTTTTGTGGAAAATAATCAGGGAGATGTACTGATTGCGTGGGAAAATGAGGCGATTGCTACGATTAGGGAGTATCCTGAAAAATATGAGATTGTCTATCCGAGTGTGAGCATTTTGGCACAGCCTACAGTAGCGGTAGTTGACAAAGTTGCAAAAAGCAACGGGACTTATCAGATAAGTACAGAATACTTGAAATATCTGTATTCAGAAAAAGCGCAGGAAATAATCGCTGAAAGTGGCTACAGACCCTACAATCAGAAAATTCTAAAAAAATATGAAAATAAATTTGACTTGAAAATGAAACTGACAAAAATAGATGATTTTGGCGGTTGGAAAAAAGCCTATGAGAAATTTTTCAATGAAGGTGCATTATTTGATAAAATTTATGAAAATTAGAAGTATAAATTATTTCAAAATTAAATAGCAATAATATTTGTGCAGCAAAGGTTCATTGTCAAAAAGTCTTTTTATTTAATATAAGAGAATAGCAAAAAAATCTTTTAATTAGAGATATTGTTATGAAAGGAGTGAAAAAATGAAAATATTAGCATTAAAAAGAAAAGAGCAGTCTGTAATTCCAGGATTTGGACTTGCATTTGGAATATCATTGACAATGCTGTCAATTCTGATATTAATACCTTTAGCCTCGATATTAGTTTATTCCTTTAGGCTATCACCTCTTGAATTTTGGAAACTTGTAACAGAAAAGCCAGTTTTAAATGCATTTTTTACAAGCGTCCTCTGTTCATTTATCGCTGCCGCTGTAAACTGTGTTTTCGGAGTAATTTTAGCGTGGGTGCTTGTAAGATACGACTTTTTTGGAAAAAGATTTTTAGACGGAATGCTTGAATTGCCTTTTGCCTTGCCTACTGCAGTTGCAGGAATCACACTTTCAAAAATGTATTCTGATACTGGGATGGTTGGAAAATATTTTGCAAAAATTGGGATAAAAATTTCATATACTCACGTTGGGATAATAATTGCCTTAATTTTTGTAGGAATTCCTTTCGTGGTAAGAGCAGTTCAACCAATTCTGGAAAAGCTGGACAATCAGTACGAAGAAGCGGCATACATCTTAGGTGCAGACGGAAAGACAACTTTTTGGAAAGTAATTTTCCCCGAAATAAGACCTGCTTTATTAACAGGATTTGGACTTGCCTTTTCAAGAGGGCTTGGAGAATATGGAAGTGTAATTTATATTTCAGGAAACAGCCTAAAAGAGCATACACAAGTTGTTTCCTATGTAATTATGCAAAAATTAAATTATGTGGATTATCCTTCTGCCACTGTAATTGCTCTAGTTATGCTAATATTTTCATTCACACTTTTATTTTTAATAAATTTTGTTCAAATGAACCAGTTCAAGCGGACAAACAATGTTTAGGAAAGGGAAAAGAGTGATGGATAAAAAAAATAACATTATAAAGTATGTATTAATAGGAATAAGTATCCTATTTGTCGGTATTATGTTAGTATTGCCACTAATTGCAATTATTGTAAATTCGCTTCAAAAAGGCTGGGCATTTTACATAAGAAGCTTAACAGATAAATACGTCCTTTCAGCTTTGAAAATTACAGTAATTGCAACAATATCAGCATTAATTATAAATACTTTTTTTGGAATAGCAGCAGCATGGCTTCTCACAAAGTTTTCATTTCGCGGAAAACATATTTTGGCAACGCTAATAGACATCCCTTTCTCGATTTCTCCAGTAATAGCAGGTCTTGCCTTCATTATGACTTTTGGAAGAATGGGCTGGGCAGCACCTTATATTGAGCATCTAAATAAATTTTTTGTACTTGACATAAAAATAGTGTTTGCAATTCCAGGAGTAATTTTAGCTACTGTATTTGTAACTTTCCCTTTTATTTCAAGGGAAATAATTCCGATTCTGAATGCACAGGGAAAAGATGAGGAAGAAGCGGCCGCATTAATGGGAGCAGACGGATTCACGATTTTCAGAAAAATAACATTACCACAAATAAAATGGGGACTTCTTTACGGAATTATCCTTTGCACAGCAAGAGCGTTAGGAGAATTTGGAGCAGTAAATGCATTATCAAAAGCGAGAGGAAAAACATTCACTTTGCCACTAGAAATAGATGCTTTATACCTATCAGGCTCATCAGAGTCAATAGTATCAGCATTTGCAGTATCTTCACTTTTGGTAATAATTTCAATATTTATTCTGATTATAAAAAATATTATTGAACATAAATCTAAAAATAAATTTATTAAGTAATTTATTTTTATAATAGGGTTGCTTGATAGTTAATTCATAATCATTCAACTAAATTGTTTTTTATTATTTTCTGTATATTTTAGTTAATAAATATTTTATTATATTACTATGTTTTTCCTTTTTTATTTTCGTAGGATTGCTCATTGCCGCAAATCCTACAACCTATGGCTAGTCTACGACATTTTTCTGAACTGACAAAAAACTCGCAATGCTCAAACAGTTTTGCCAGCACAGAAAAATGCTCCGACGGATTAATTTATACTAGAATCTGTTTAAAAAGTGAAAATTATGTTTTAATTATTTTTTTTACGAAATTTTGCTTGATGATTTTAAGCAAATAATAGGCTGTGTCTGAAAACTTGAAATCTATGTTATTTTTAATGTTTTTTTTATTTTATAAATTATACAAATCACGATAAAATCAGTGTTTATTATTTTTGATTTTGGAAAAATTTGTTAAAAATTCATCATTTCGATAGTTTTCAGACACGCCCTAGTTTATAATTAAATTAAAAATGTCGTGATTTTTTTGGAATAAAAATGATTGTTTGAGCGAAGTTTTACGTAGCGAGTTTCATTTTTATTTCAAAAAAATGCTTAGACGAGCCGGGATTGCAAAGGGGATGGCGACTGTTCCCCTTTGCTTTATAAAAAAAAGAAAAAATATAAAAATTACAGAAAAAATCTTTATTAATAACAATTTTATAAAAATTAAAAATAATTATTTATATGTCTAAGAATAAAATTTATTGAGCTTATAAATAGTGTATTTACAAAAAATAAAAAATAATAGAAAGAAAAGTTAAAAAGTAATTGCAAATTTGGATTAGAAAATATATAATTATAATATATGTAATTGAAATTTTATAATTTAAGAAAAAAGTTATAAAATTTCTAATTTTTGGAGGGAAAAATGACAAAAAATATGAAAACAATGGATGGTAACCAAGCTGCAGCTCATATAGCGTACGCATTTACGGAAGTTGCCGGAATTTATCCGATTACTCCGTCGTCAACTATGTCAGAGCTTGTAGATCAATGGGCATCATACGGAAAGGAAAATTTATTTGGAATGCCGGTAAAGGTTGTGGAAATGCAATCAGAAGCTGGAGCTGCAGGGATTGTACACGGATCGCTTCAGACAGGGGCTTTGACTACGACGTTTACTGCTTCTCAAGGATTGCTGTTAAAAATACCTAATATGTATAAAATATCTGGGGAATTGCTGCCAGGGGTAATGCATGTTGCGGCAAGGGCAATTTCTACACAAGCGTTATCAATATTTGGAGATCATCAGGATATTTATGCGGCTAGAATGACAGGATGGGCTATGCTTTCGACAAGTTCGGTTCAGGAAGTTATGGATCTGGCTGGAATTGCACATTTGACGGCAATCAAGTCGAGAGTACCTGTTATGCACTTTTTTGATGGATTTAGGACTTCGCATGAGATAAATAAGATAGAAGTTATGGATTATGAATTTTTGGAGAGTTTGCTTGATAAAAAAGCTGTGCAGGAATTTAGAGAAAGAGCCTTAAATCCAGAAAATCCTGTAACAAGAGGAACAGCTCAAAATGATGATATTTATTTTCAGGCAAGAGAAGCCCAAAATAAATTTTATGAAGCTGTACCTGATATTGTAAATGATTATATGAAAAAAATTAGTGAAAAGACTGGACGGAATTATGCACCTTTTGTTTATTATGGCTCAGAGACGGCTGAAAGAGTTATTATTGCAATGGGTTCTGTAAATGAAACAATCAAGGAGGTTGTGGATTATCTTAATAAAAATGGCGAAAATGTGGGAGCATTGAATGTTCATTTATATCGTCCATTTTCTAGCAAGTATTTTTTTGATGCAATGCCGAAAAGCGTGAAAAAAATCGCTGTACTTGACAGGACAAAGGAGCCTGGAGCATTGGGAGAGCCATTATATATGGATGTAAAGGCACTTTACTATGGACGCGAAAATGCACCTGAAATTGTGGGTGGAAGATATGGACTGTCGTCAAAGGATACAACACCAGAACAAATTGTGGCAGTATTCAAAAATCTTGCACAAAAGGAACCTAAAAACAACTTTACAATCGGAATTATTGACGATGTTACATTTACATCCCTGGCACTGGAAGATGAGGTGTTTACTGGAAATGAGGATGTGAAAGGTTGTCTATTCTTTGGGCTAGGTTCAGATGGAACGGTTGGAGCAAATAAAAATTCAATAAAAATTATTGGAGATAAGACAGACTTGTATGCACAAGGTTATTTCGCATACGATTCTAAAAAATCAGGTGGGGTAACACGTTCGCATTTGAGATTTAGCAAAAAACCGATACGTTCGACTTATCTAGTAAAAAAACCTAATTTTGTTGCTTGTTCAGTGCCTGCGTATCTGGGAAAGTACGATATGATTTCAGGACTGCGGGAAGGTGGAATATTTTTATTAAATACAATTTGGGATAAGGAAAAACTGTTAAAATATGTTCCAAATGAAATAAAAAGAGAACTTGCACGTAAAAAGGCTAAATTTTACTTGATAAATGCAACAGAAATCGCAAAGGAAATTGGACTTGGAAATAGGACAAACACGATTATGCAGTCGGCATTTTTCTATCTTTCGGAAGTAATTCCTCACGATGAGGCAAAAGAATATATGAAAGAATACGCTGAAAAAAGCTACGGAAGAAAAGGACAGGATATTGTTCAGAAAAACTGGGATGCTATTGACAGAGGAATTGATGGCTTGGAAGAAGTTGAAGTATTGCCAGAATGGGCAGACCTTGAAGTTAACGAGCAAATTATTGAAGCTGCAAAACCTGAATTTATCAAAAAGATTGCAGATCCGATTAATCTTATGAAAGGTAATGAATTGCCAGTTTCTTCGATTATAGAAAACGGAATGGTGGATGGAAGCTTCCAGCATGGAACAGCACATTATGAGAAAAGAGGAATAGCGGATGAAGTGCCAGAATGGCAGCCTGATATGTGTATTCAGTGTAACCAATGTGCTTATGTATGTCCACACGCTGTAATTCGTCCTTTCTTGATTGACGAGGAAGAAATGGCAAAAGCTCCAGAAGGAATGCCGACAATAAAGGCACTAGGACGTGGAATGAACGACTTGAACTATAAAATTCAAGTATCACCACTGGACTGTACAGGATGTAGTGCTTGTGTAGATGTGTGTCCTGCTCCTCGTGGAAAAGCCATTGTTATGAAACCAATTCAATCTCAAATTGAAAGAAATGAAGTTGAATATACAGATTACTTATTTAACAATGTTTCATACAAGGACAAAATTTTAGGAAAAAATACTGTAAAAGGTTCACAATTCGCAAAACCGCTGTTTGAATTTTCTGGAGCGTGTGCAGGTTGTGGAGAAACGCCTTATATTAAATTGGTAACACAGTTGTTTGGAGAACGTATGATTGTGGCAAATGCGACAGGATGTTCTTCAATTTATGGAGCGTCTGCACCGTCAACACCTTATACAACTGCTGAAAGCGGCTGCGGACCTGCATGGGCTTCTTCATTATTTGAAGATAACGCTGAATATGGGTATGGAATGTTTCAGGCTGTAAATACAATTCGGCTTAGAATTTTAAAAAGAATGGAAGAAATAAAAGCAGATGTTTCAAATGAACTAGCTGATTTATTTACCATTTTTGCTGAAAATTTTCATGATGGAGATAAAACTACTGAAATTCGAGATGAACTGGTAATCTTATTAGAAAAGGAAAATAACGAAAATCCGAATGAAAAAGTAAAAAGCAATACTCAAGAAATACTGGAGCTAAAACAATACTTAATAAAAAAATCAATGTGGATGTTTGGAGGAGATGGATGGGCTTACGATATCGGATTTGGAGGTCTTGATCACGTCCTGGCTTCCGGAGATGATGTAAATGTTCTTGTACTTGATACCGAAGTTTATTCAAATACAGGAGGACAGTCTTCAAAATCTTCGAGAGCAGGAGCAGTTGCAAAATTCGCAGCATCGGGAAAACCAGTCAAGAAAAAAGATTTGGCTGCAATACTGATGACCTATGGAAATATTTATGTTGCCAAAGTATCGATGGGTGCAAATCAAAATCAGACACTAAAAGCAGTAAGAGAAGCAGAGGCTTATCCAGGACCATCAATAATAATCGCTTATTCACCTTGTATAGAACACGGAATAAAAGCTGGTATGGGTAAATTCCAGACAGAAGAAAAATTGGCAACAGAAGTAGGATACTGGCCAATTTTCAGATATGATCCAAGACTCGCTGAAAAAGGGAAAAATCCATTACAGCTGGACACAAGAAATCCAGCTTGGGATAAATACGAAGACTTCCTGCTAGGAGAACGAAGATATGCAACCCTAGCCGCAGAGTTCCCTGAAAAAGCAAAAGAATTACTGGAAGCAAACCTAAAGAATGCCAAAGACAACTGGAATTACTACAAACGAATGGCAGCAATGGATTATTCAACAGAAGAATAAAATTAAATTAAAATAAAATTTATTTTTTTATAAAAAGAAATTCCCCTTTATTTTAGGGGTTTTTCTTATTTTTTAGAAAAAAATTAGAATAGCTGGCATTTATTTTGATAAAAAAATGTGGTAAAATTATTAAGTATAAAAATAAAAGGGGAAAATATAAAAGAGGAGATAAAATATGAGAAATACGAAATGGGCTGCAAAAACTATTCCTAATCCACGACAGGAGAGGGAATACATTGAAAGAGATAATAAGCAGAAAGATGATGAAAAAACAAAAAAAATGAAAAAAAGTAAGACTGAAAAACAGAATTTTGAAAATACGAATTTAAGTTCGGTAATTGATAATGATATTTTGAAAATACTTTATTCGCGGGGGATAACGACAGAGAAGGAAATAAGGGAGTTTTTGAATCCAAAACTTGGAAACATTCAGAATCCTTATGGACTGCAGGATATGGAAAAGACAGTTTTGGAAATTGAAAAGGCGATAAAGGAACAGAAAAATATTTGGATATATGGAGATTATGATGTGGATGGAATTACTTCGACATCTATTTTGTATATGGCGTTAAAGGAGCTTGGGGCGGAAAATGTGAACTATTATATTCCAATTCGGGATGAAGGGTATGGATTGAATAATGAAGCATTGAAAAAAATAAAAAAATCTGGGGCAGATTTGGTAATTACAGTGGATTGTGGAATTACAGCATTTCCTGAAGTAGAATTTGCAAATTCTATAAACTTGCCGATAATTATTACAGATCATCACAATTTGCATGGGGATAAAGTTCCGGATGCTATCACCGTTGTGAATCCAAAACGTCCTGAAAACGACTTCTCCTTTGAATTTCTAGCGGGAGTTGGGACTATTTTTATGGTAATTCTTTGTCTTTATGAAAGAATTGGGAAAAAGGCAAAAGCATATAAATATCTAGATTTAGTAGCAATTGGTACAGTTGCGGATATTGTGCCGCTGATGGAAGAAAACAGGATTTTGACAAAATTTGGGCTGGAGCAGCTTAGCCGTTCTAAAAATAAGGGGCTTAGATTTTTGCTGTATAAATTGTTTAGTATACAAAATTCAGATTTTAATGAGAAAACCGAGTATAATTCGTATGATGTGGGCTTTATTATAGCACCTGTCTTTAATGCGGCTGGAAGGCTTAAAGATGCAAAAATGGTGGTAAAATTACTAATTTCGGATAATGATAGAGAAATTGAGATAATCGTAAAGGAATTGATTAATAAGAATTTTGAGCGGAAAGAATTGCAGAATGAAATTGTGGAAAAAGTGGAAAAACATATTGAAGAAAGCGATTTGAAGGAAGATTATGTGATTGTAGACTATTCGCCTGAATATCATCATGGTGTAATTGGTATAGCGGCTTCCAAAATTGTGGATAAATATTATAAGCCGGCTATTATTATTGAAGTGAAGGAAGATGAAGGAATAGCAGTTGGATCGTGCCGAAGTATTGGGAATTTTAATATTTTGGAGGCGTTGCAGTCAATGCCTGAGCTTTTTGTAAAGTTTGGGGGGCATTCTGGAGCGGCTGGATTTACGATTGGAATAAAAAATTTGGAATTATTTAAGAAAAAAATAAATAAATTTGCAAAAACAAAACTGAAAGAAGAGGATTTTGTAAAAATAATAGAAATTGATAAGCAAATCCCAATTCAAAAGATTTCGTACGAATTTTTCCAAATAATAGAACTTTTAAAGCCGTTTGGCTTTGGAAATCCAATGCCGACTTTCAGGACAAATAACGTACTTTTTGAAAATATAAAGTTCATTGGAGAAAATAAAAATCATATAATGTTTGACATAAAGCAAAAGGGATTTTTTAATAGAAATGCTGTCTGGTTTAATTCTGGCGAGTATTTTAAGGAACTGAACGAGAATTTATTTTACGATATTGTTTACAAATTGAAGACGGAAATGTTTCAGGACAGGTATTATACGAAGGTGTACATTGAAGATGTAAAAGTTTCCAAATTGAAAGACGATACTTTATTGTATTATCATTCGCTTTTTAATACATCTTTTCCAATAAAATCAGTATTCTACACAAATATTGAGCTGGAAAGTGAGAAAAAAATAACAATGAAAATAGAATTTGACCAGATTTCACTTTTTCAAGGAAGAAAATTTATCGGAAGGCTTGATTATGGCATTTCTAACTTGTTAATTTTATTAAATCAATATTATAACTGGAATTTTACCGTGAAAATTGAGAATGTGAAACAGACTTCAAGCCACAATATTGTGAATATTTTAATAAAAAAAGATTATAACTTCAAATGTTACGACCATTTACAAGCTGGAATTTTTAAGAAAATAAAAGAATTTCTTATTGGAAAAATGGAATATAATTCTCAAACTAAAAATTTATTGGCACAGTTTTTTAAGCAAAATAAAAATTTGATTATAAAAAATATTTTTGGTGAAAATGAAAAATATAAATATAAAATATCAAATTTTGAAAACTTTTTACTGACGGTTGGAATTTATTATAAAAAAATAACAGGTAAAAAAAGCCAGATTGTAATAAATTCAGAAAAAGAGCCGACTTTTAACAATTTTATAAAAACGTATTTTGACATAAATGAAAAATATTCAGAAAATGACTATCCATTTACATTATTTTATAACTATGAAAATTTAGAAGAAATGGAAAAGATTGTAAAAGATGATTTTTCAGTTAAAAATGAAATAATTTATGATGCGGAAAATAAGAATATTGCTGAAATTGAAGTTAATGAAGAAATAAAACAGATAGAATACAGAAAAGTAGAAAAAATTGAATATAAAAATCGCGAAAATACAGAAAAGAACGTGAAAAAACAAGAAAAAAATATTCAAAATTCAAATGAAAGTGAAAAAAAGCAAAATTTGGAATTTGAAAAAAGATTTTGCATAATAGTAAATTCTGAAGATTTGATGATAAAAACAGAAAATTTGGCTGAAAGTAATATTGCAGAAATAAATACTCAAATTGAAGTGCCTAAAAATGTAGTATTTTTAGAAAATTCTACGAAAAAGGAAAGAAAAAAGGCAAAAAATATTTTTTTGGAATATTTACCGATTGAAGAAAAAATTAAATTGAAAAAGCTATTAGAAGATGGAGAAAAAATTTATTCAGATTATTCAATTAATGAGATTTTGTAAAAAATAGGAGGAGATATGGAAAAATTAAAAAAGGCTATTCTAGTTTACAATCCAAAATCTGGAAATGCCAATACAATTTTAAGCAATTTTGACTTAATTACGAGAAAATTGCTGCAAAAAGGGATTACTTTGACACTTTACAGCATAAGTTGGGACTATGACTTGTTTACAGAAATTTTGCAAAATGAAAAATATGACATTTTAATTTTATCTGGTGGAGACGGAACTTTGAGCCGTTGCTTGAGCGAACTTTATTCTAAAAACATTGAATTTCCTGAAGTTGCAATATTTCCGACAGGAACTTCAAATGATTTTGCAAAAGCATTAAATATCGGAGAAAACATTGAAAACTGGATAGAAAAAATTACAGAAAAAACTGCTAAATATGTTGATTTTGGGCTAATTAATAACAAAACTGTATTTTTGTCTTCATATGCTGGCGGACTCTTTACACAAATTTCCTATAATACTGATAAAACTTTGAAAAAAACATTTGGAAAAGTGGCTTATTATATAAATGGAGTTGGGGAACTTACGAATATAAAGGCTTTTGATTTGAATATTGTTTTGGATGGAAATGAGAAAGTTAAGGAAAAAGCAATTCTTTTTGTTATTCTAAATGGGAAAGGTGTTGCAGGGTTTGATAATGTGATTGACGATGCGAGCATGAATGACGGGCTTATGGATATTTTAATTATAAAAAATATTGACAATTTATTAGATGTTCCCAAAATTTTGATGGATTTGATGAATAATAATTTGACGGATAATGATTATACAAGAACTTTACGTGCGAAAAAATGTAAAATAGAAAAAGTCAAAGAAGATATTAATTTGAGCATTGATGGCGAAGAAGGGGAAAATATGGATGTGGAGATTGAGTTTATTGAGAAAAAATTAAAAGTTTTTCATTAAAAATAGAATGATAAGGTCAAAATATTTTAAAAATTTAATTATAAAAAAGAGGAAATCAATTACAATATAATATGAAATTTATTAGAAATTGGTTTCCTTTATGACTAGAGTGTCAGATTTTTTCTATTTTTTAAAAACTTTTTTGTTTTTTAATAGGCTGTCTTATTATTGTCTTTAATTTATTTGTATCTGTCTTTCTTGGATCGCTTAAATAAATTTCATGATGGTATCTTTTGCCAGCTAAATCAAGATTATAACCATTTTTTTGTAAAAAGTCATTCATTTTTTGAATAGTTTTAGGCTCATTATCATAAGAGCCAATGTGCATGCACTGTACACAAAATCCTTCAGCATAACTAAAAAATTCAACTTTTGAAAAATCTTTTTTCTTTTTTTCAGTTGCTCTATTTATTGCCCATTGAACATCATTCCTTTTTACAAAATCAGGCACTCTAATTAATGAAATCCAGTTAAATAATTCCTTATTTAATAAATAATTTTCACTTTTTTCATTTTCTTGCCACCAAAGACCTTCCAATGGCGGAATAACGTATTCAAAAAAGTCTTTGATTTGATATTCTGTCTTATAGCTCATTTTAAGGGTGTAAGCAACTCCGTATAACATTTCAACTGCTTTTTGATATTCTCCCCCTTTTTCATTTGGATTTCCTTTTCCTCGTACTGCGATAAAATTTATTTTTGGAATTTCTATAATTTCAGGATTTTGTGAAGGTCTATAAAATTTTTTAAATTCCTTTTTAAAGTCAAATGCCATAGTATCATCTCCTACTTATTATTTTATACTGAATTTTCATTTTTTATATGTTCAGTTAATTTAATTATATCAAATATAATATGACGACTATATGTCATATTAAAAAAATAAATTAAAAAAAATTTGTTAAAGATTATCATTTTGACAGTTTTTAGATATATCTTGATTATAGAATCAGCAGATTTTAAATATGAATTAAAAATTTAGTTTTGAAATAAAAAAAATATATTAGAATTTTAATAAACTTTTTATAAAAACGTTTTGAATTTTTTGGAAAAATATGGTATAAATATAGTATATAAAAAAAATTTTAGAAATAGAAAGTATGGAGGAAAAATTATGAATGGTTATTTGAGTCTTGTTTTACACGCACATCTGCCGTATGTAAGACATCCGGAATATAAAGAATTTTTGGAAGAAGATTGGCTGTATGAGGCAATTACGGAAACTTATATTCCTCTATTGGAAATGTTTGAAAACTTAACAAGAGACAACATACCTTGGAATATGACAATTACAATGTCTGGGACACTTGTAAATATGATGAATGATGGATTACTACGTGAAAGATACGTTCGTCACATAAATAAATTAATTGAATTTTGTGAAAATGAAGTAGAAAGACTTAGTCCATATCCTGATATGCTAAATGTTGCAAGACATAACTTGTGGTTTAATACAAGAGCTAAACGAGTATTTGAAGAAAAATATGGAAGAGATTTAGTAGGAGCATTCAGAAAATTTCAGGATCAGGGAAATCTGGAAATTATTCCAGTTACAGCAACACACGGATTTTTACCAGTAATGAAAGATTATCCAGAAGCAGTAAATGCTCAAGTATTTATGGCAAAAAAAGATTACATCAAAAATTTTGGAAGAGAACCAAAAGGAATCTGGCTAGCTGAATGTGCTTATTATCCAGGGCAAGATAAATTCCTAGAAAAACATGGAATAAGATATTTCTTAGTTGATGCACACGGAATTATGCATAGTGATCCAAGACCAGTTTATGGTATTTATTCTCCAGTTTATACAAAAAATTATGTAGCAGCGTTTGCCAGAGATTTGGAATCATCTGAACAAGTTTGGAGTTCTGAATCAGGATACCCTGGAGATGGACTTTATAGAGAATTCCATAAAGATGCTGGATATGAGCTGGATTATGAACTTGTAAAGCCATATTTACATAGTGATGGAGTAAGAAGAAACATAGGAGTAAAATATCACGCGATTACAGACAAAAAAGGAACTTACAAAGCAGTTTACAATCCTGAAGCGGCAGCAGCAAGAGCAAAAGAACATGCCTACAACTTCGTCTTTAATCGTTCAAAACAAATTGAATATCTAGCTTCAAAAATGAAATATAGAAAACCAATCGTAGTATCACCATATGATGCAGAATTATATGGACACTGGTGGTATGAAGGACCTATATTCCTAGAGTGGGTATTCAGAGCAACGGCAGAATCTGATTTTTCTACAATAACACCATACAAATACTTAGAACAATACCCTACAAACCAAATAGTTGATGTAAGCATGTCAAGCTGGGGAGCAAATGGTTATTACGACGTTTGGATTGACGGTTCAAATGACTATGCATACAGACATTTACACAAAGCTGCACAAAAAATGATAGAATTGGCAAACGGAAGAGAACCATATAATGAATTAGAATATAGAGCGTTAAATCAAGCAGCAAGAGAGTTATTAATGGCACAGACATCTTGCTGGGAATTTATAATGTTCACGGGAACAATGGTTGGATATGCTCATAAGAAAATAAGTGACCACGTTCACAGATTATTCAAGATTTATGAAGATTTCAAAAATGGAAGAATAGACGAAGGATGGCTTAATGAAATAGAAAGCAGAGATAATATTTTCCCTGAAATTGAATATAGAATGTACAGAACTGACTGGTTATAATATTGAATATAATCAAATATTTGAAAAATATGAGTTAATATGAATTTTTTGAACCATTACAAAATATAGAAAGTGAAAGAATCTCTTAAAATATGATGTGTAAAAGACATTAAAGAGATTCTTTTTAATTTTTTGAAAATTATAGCATATAATGATATTATACAAAAAAGCAAGAGCTGTTAGTAAATAAAAAAGAAATGGAGATTTATTTAAGAATGAAGAAAAAAATTATACTTCTGGCACTAATAACCTCATCAATTCTTAATGCCGCAAAACTTATATACACAAATTCAAATACTCCTATATATGAAGGAACAGTAAAATATGCAAAGCGTACTCAAGAATCTTATAGAGTTAGAAACTATTTTTATGATTCTATTATAGGAACAGCTGAAAATGAGATATGGAAAAAACTTATGGGAACTTCAAGAGATACATTTAATATACTTCTTGTTAAAGATTCAAATTATAAGGATAAATTCAGTGCAGACGGTTATCATATGTTAGGCATGTTAAGAGCTTTTGAATTTGGGGCAGGCAAAGGATATGCTGTAAAAAACTCACATAATGTATTTATTACGAGTAAAATAGCTCCTCAACAAATTCAAAGTGGACTAGTTACTATTTCTACGATGGCTCCCTCAGGGTCTCGTTCAAATTGGACAAAAGATTCAATTTACTTTGGAGATGTCATAAATGAACTTGCAGGTTCTTATCATATAACTCCCAGATTTCTCGGAATTACTTCTGACAATTCAAATCTCTACGTAGAAGCTCTTCCGAATGACAATACTGTAAATAAGGAAAAGAGACTTAAAGGTGATGATGTAGAGGCAGTTACTCCTTCACAGGAAACTTTTTCATTTCCAATGTTTGGAACAGAAGTTCAGAAAATGTTTCGTTCTGACAGAATAAGAGTTAAAGATTTTTCTTGTGGATTAATTAAAAATCCTAAACAATCTTTTGGAAATATAAGAGGAATTGACGGAGGCTATGAAAAGAATACAAAAGAACCATGTACAGTTAATGATAACAGGGGAGCGGGCAAATATCCTTCTTATGCTCTTTATGCACGTGCGGAAACAATTATTGCTGATGGTCAGGTGAATGATGGAGAACGTTTTTCTTCAGGAGCTTCGTATGCTGCTCCAAGAGTATCAGGAGTAATTTCTGTAATACTTGATAAATTTAAAGGGCTTTCATATTCTCAGGCTAAAAATATTCTTCTTACTACAGCAAAACGTGATTATGATATGCTTGATACATATATAGGCTGGGGAATTGTAGATAAAAATAAAGCTCTTAATGGACCAGCAGCACTTAATGCAGGACTTATTGAAGAACAGAAGTTTTTTACAGGAATGTACGATAAAATTTTTGATGGTTCTGACAATATTTATTTTTGGGCAGATGTGCAGAATGAATGGAAATGGACCAATGATATTCAGGGAAATCTTAAATACACTCCATCGGGAGAAACTATTCTTAATACAGTAATAAATACTACTGATGAAGATGGAGATGCCTCAAATGTTCTAGTGGCATTTGCAACTGTTAGAAATGTAAATTTTAAGAATATTATTCCAAGTGAGTATAATTATTATGAAAGCACTTCAAAATATAAACCAGGATTACGTAAGGCGGGAAAAGGGACGCTTATAACAACAGGAAATCTTAATTATCCTGGACGGACTGAGATTCTTGAAGGAAAAATGATTATGAAAGGTTCAGTTCCTAAAAGTGAAATTTATGTGTATGAAGGGGCGACACTTGAAATTTCTGGAGAAAATTATTATCAGATTAATCTTGTTGGCGGAAATCTTACGATAAATGGAAATCCTAATATTCAGACTCTTTTTATTGAAAATGATAATTGGTCAATTAATGGAAAAGGGGATCTTACAATTGGAAAAGTCATTGCTAATGAAAAAGTTCAAAAAGATTTTAAAAATTCTTCAGTTAAGGTTGAAGAATATTCAAATAAGAATTCTAAATATGTTGAAAAAGATATTATTGTAAATCCAAAAAAGTATCAGGATATTCCAAGAGAATATTTCTTTTCAGACTTTAAATCAGAAATAAAAAATTTTTCGACTAGAAATTCTCAAAAAGTATACAATGAAATGGTTAAAAGATATACAAAAATGGAAAATGCCCCAGAGAAAGTGAAAGAAATTATTCCTGGATATAAAAATGGAAAGTTCCTTATGGACACAAGCCCTTATTCAGACCCTACAAGACCTGAAGAATTTACAACTTACCCTAATCCAGTATTTTCAAATGATACTTCACTTTCAATAAAAAAGAAAGATTTTGAGATAACAAATTTTAAAAATATAATAAAAAATAAATAAAAATATGTAAAGGAAAGAGAGAAAATGGAAAAAATAATAGGAATAAACCCAGTGATAGAAGTATTAAAATCAGATAAGAATATTGAAAAGCTGGAAGTTTATAAAAAAATCAAAAAGGAAACAATAAAGGAAATATTGAATTTAGCAAGTAAAAGAAATATAAAAATATTTTATACTGATAGACGAACTGAGAATTCACAAGGGGTTGTGGCACTTGTTTCGGAATTTGATTATTATGTTGATTTTACTGCATTTCTAGAAAAACTTCTGAGAAAAGAAAAATCTATAGTTGTTGTACTGGATCAGGTTCAGGATCCGAGAAACTTTGGGGCGATTATAAGAAGTGCGGAGTGCTTTGGAGTAGACGGAATTATTATTCAGGACAGAAATAGCGTGAAAGTTACGGAAACGGTTGTAAAATCATCGACAGGAGCGATTGAACATGTGGATATTGTAAAAGTTACAAATATTTCTGATACGATTGACAAATTAAAAAAATATGGATATACAGTTTATGGTGCGGAAGCTGATGGGCAAAATTATTATTATCAAGAGAATTACCCAGAAAAAGCGTGTCTTGTACTCGGAAGCGAAGGGAATGGAATGCGTAAAAAAGTGAAAGAACATTGTGACAAAATTGTAAAAATACATTTGAAAGGGGAAATAAACTCGCTGAATGTATCTGTGGCTGGGGGGATAATATTGTCGGAGATGTCGAAATAGTAAGATTTGGAATTTTCTCATTGAAAAAAGTTAGTTAATATAAAAGTAAAAGTTATAAAATTCCGAAAAAAAAGTATTTATAATAATAGGAGGTCAAGATTCTTTGGAAGAGGATAGAAAAAAGTAAGAAAAATAAAAAATATTGTATTTATTAGAAGTTTTAGACTTTTACAAATAATTAACAAAAAATGTTTGATAGGAGAGAATTTTAATGGAAAAGCAAAAATATATTTTAAATAATACTTATGGAATCAATGGGATAGAAAAAATATCTTTGAAGGAAATAATGAAAATTTTTTCTGTACCTGAAGAAGTAGAAATGAAATTGAGCGATGATAAAATAACAATATCAATAGATTTGATATATAAAGGATTGAAAATATACTATTCATTATATTTTTTTGTTGAAAATCTTAAAAAACCAGAGAATCAATCTTTGACTTTTTGTATGGAAAAATTGTACTTGAATAATCGGGAAAGTATAAAAGTGGGAGATGAAATAAAGACAGTTCTTCCTAAAATAAGGAAATATCTTAAAAGAAACAATAAAAATTTGAATTTTAAATATGAAGAAGATAAATTTTTTGGGGAGTATTTATTTGATGATGGAAATATTCATATCTTTTTTGAAAAATTTGGGAGTAAAAAAGTAATGGATGATATAATGATAAGTTTGCCTTATGAAGATATATTGCCAGAAAATAAGGAAGTTTTGGCAGAAATTAGTAAAATAATGGAGATAAAAAATAAAATAGATGGATTATTTTGGGATGAATAAAAAAGAGCTGATAATTGTAAAATTGAAAAAATGTAACATAAACGCTTGAAGACATGATTGAATGTTTTCAAAATATAGAAAAGTAGGATCTTAATATTTCCTCTAAATTTTTACAATATCGAGACTTGAAAATTAAAGAAAAATATGGTATTATTATATGAAATATTGAAAATAATCATAGTTATAAATAGAAAGGAGCATAGGCAATTATGAAAAAAGATTTACATCCATCATACGGATTTGTAGTATTTGAAGATACAAGTAACGGAGAAAAATTCTTAGGAAAATCAACTAAAACTTCTAAAGAAACAACAACTTTTGAAGGACAAGAATATCCAGTAATAAAAGTTGCAACAAGTTCAACTTCTCACCCATTCTATACTGGAAAATCTAAATTTGTTGATGAAACTGGAAGAGTTGATAAATTTAAGAAAAAATACAACTTATAATTTTAAAGATATTGGAAACAGGGATGAGTTATTATTCTCTGTTTTTTATTTTATTATTTTTTTATGAATTGATGAAGTAAAATATTTAGAGACAAATAATTTATACTTAACCAAAAAAGAAAAAGGAGTTAGCGGAAATACTGCTTTGTCAGACAAAGTAATAAAGAAATAAAAATTTTACTAGATATTATTAGGGCGTGTCTGAAAACTCTCAAAATGATGAATTTTTAACAAATTTTTCCAAAATCAAAAATAATAAACACTGATTTTATAGTGATTTGTATAATTTATAAAATCAAAAAAACATTAAAAATAACATAGATTTTGAGTTTTCAGACACAGCCTAATAAAGCGGGAAAAAATACAAATATTCTGTCTTCAAGATAAAGTAAGAATTCAATAAAAAAGGCATTGAACGAAATTTCACAAACAAAAATATTTTAAAAACAACAGTAGAAAGGAATTTAGTATAATTTTTATTGATTGTTCGTAAATATTTTACTTAGTATTTGTGTTTTTTATTTGACATTATTTACAAAAATTATTATAATTATGTAACAGGTTAAAATATATTTTGAATAAAATAAAAAATTGGGTAAGATGTCGCAATTAGTATTGCAATTTTATGTTATGAAACAAAGGAGGAGTATAAAAAATATATGAAAAAAATAGGAGTAATTGTGGTAATAATGCTAATTATTGCACTTTTATCATTAAAAACAGGAAAGGATGAAAAAAACGCGGGAAATAAAGTTACCAAGGAACAAATCGTATTAGAAAAAAATAAAGAGAAGTATAATAAACATATACGATTTTATAATAGAATTCTAAACATTGATAAAGGACTTTTGTATTATTTTGAAGATGCAGGAATGGAAAAAAAATTTAAAGTTATTCAAGATGAAGATATAAAGGCTGATATTGCAATAGATAGAAATTTTATTGATAAACTAAAGGAATTGGAACAAAACGAAGATAAAAAAAGCGAGTTGGATAAAAAAGCTATAACTATGATTCCTATATTAGAAAAAATGTTGCCAATTGCTGATGAAATGAGAACTTATTATAAAAATAAAGAATATTTGAAAGATAAATATGCAAAAGCTCAAACTTTACACACAGAGTTGCTTGCTATTTTGGATAAGTATAACCAAGTTACAAAGGCTTACAAGGATTTATTTGAAAAAAAATCTGATGAAATAAAGAAACTAATGATAAAAGATTACGATAAACGAAGAGAATTTATTACGTACAATCAGTTTATGTTTATTGAAGAAGGTAACAATATCATAAAAGAAATACATAAACAGGGACTGGATGCAAGTGACTTTACTACTAAGGGTAATCCTAAAAAATTTAAAAAAATAGAAGAAAAGATGATAAAAGCTCTCGTAAAATTTGAAAAATCCTTAAAAAATGAAAAACAACTTAAAAAAGAAGGATATACAGTTGGAGAACACAATGACTTTATTCAGAAAGCAAATAAATTTAAACAATCTGTAAATGTGTTTATTCAAAAAATAGAGAAAAAGGAAAAAGCTTCCCATTCGTCTGCAAGTGACAGTTTTTTCGCACAGACAGAGGAAGGAACACCAGAAAATATATTATCTAATTTTAATGAAGTTATAAAAGAACACAATAAATTGTTAATGAAGAAAACAAAAAAATAATTATTTAATAGAAATAGAAAATAGGAGTAAATAAAGATACTTATGAAGAAGCATTTTTGAGATGGAAAAATATCTCAAGATTGCTTTTTTATTTTTATAAATATAATATTTTAAGTTATAACTTTCTAAATATTTTATAAAAGAAAAAAAACTTTCATTATTTTTTAAAAAGGTATAAAATTACTTTGATAATTAAAACTTTTGATTAACATAATATTTGTTACATATTTGAAATAGTTATAAAAAAGTTAATAGTAAAAGAATTTATGTACAAATATTTTTGTAAATCTAAAAATATATAAAATGAGAGGAGAGAATCTGAAATGACATTAGTGGAAGGTAAAGTCGGAGAAAAATTTCTATTAAAAGACATTGATGAGCGAAAATTGGACACGCGTTTATTGAGTCTTGGAGTTTGCAGAGGAGATGCATGCACGATTGAAAACATCGCAAATGGAAATATTCTCATAAAGACAGTGGAAACTAAAATCGTAATCAGTACAAATTTAGCAAATCACATTCAAATTGAGGTGGTAAAATGATAAACGTAGCATTTGTCGGAAATCCTAATGTAGGAAAAACTGCCTTGATTAACCAAATTTCACACGCAAGTTTAAAAATAGGAAACTGGCCAGGTGTAACAATTGAGAAGAAGGAAGTTTTTTTTAAGATAGGCAATGAAGATATAAAACTTATCGATTTGCCGGGAATTTATAATTTATCAATAAATACACCTGAAGAACGTGTTTCAAGGGATTTTCTGTTAGATGAGAAAGTTGATGTGATAATCATGTTATGGATTCGACATCGCTTGAAAAAAATATTTATTTAACGGCATTAGTAAAGGAACTTGGTATTCCAATGGTGATGGCGCTTAACTTTGAGGATGAATTTAAGAGAATTGGCTACAAATTGGATGTGGAAAGATTTGAAAAGCAGCTTGGTATTCCAGTAGTCTTTACAAGCGGAAAATCTGGTAATGGCGTAGACAAGCTTATGGAAAAGGTTGTGGAACTTTCAAAACAAAGTTCATCAGAAAATAAACAGCACAGACTTTTATTTGACAAGGAAATTGAAAATAACATTGAAACTTTGAAAAATAAATTGAAAAATGAAAAGTCTTATGAAAAAGTGTTAGAAAAATATCCACTTGACTGGCTTGTAATCAAAATTTTGGAAAGTGACACTAATATTTTGGCAAGAGTAAAAAATGAATTTGAAATTGATTTATCAAATGTTGGAAATGCTGAAAAAAAAGAGCTTGAAGAACATTATGGAATTGATCCTGAAGATGCGTTGGCAAGAGCAAGATACGGAACTGTCCGTGGAATCATTTCGGCAAATTTAACAAGAGGTACTGGAGATAAATTCGCATTGACAGATAAAATTGATAAAATACTTTTAAATAAATTTTTTGGTGGACTTGCATTTCTTGCTATAATTTATGCAGTATTTGTTATTGTATTTGACGGAAGTTCTCCGTTTATCGACTAGATTGACGGTTTTTTTAGCGACTTTGTAATAAAATATGTGGGACACGCTATTGAAGGAGTGCCTGACTGGCTAAGCAGCTTTGTGCTGGAAGGGATTCTTGCTGGAGTAGGTTCAGTCTTGACATTTGTGCCACTTATGTTCTTTATCTACTTTTTTATGGCGATTCTTGAAGAAAGCGGATATATGGCACGTGTAGCATTTATTCTGAACAAGATGATGACAAAGGTTGGACTTTCTGGAAAAGCATTTATCCCAATGCTAATCGGATTTGGGTGTACAGTACCTGCAATTTATTCAACAAGAACGCTAGAAGATGAGAAAACAAGAAGGCTGACAGGAGTTATTGCCACATTTATGTCTTGTGGTGCAAGACTTCCGGTCTATTCACTGCTTGCAGCAGCATTTTTTAGTAAACATGCAGCTTTAGTTGTAGTTTCAATTTATCTTTTTGGAGTATTTATGGCTCTTTTTGTGGCATTTATACTAAAAAGATTCAATTATTTCAAAGGAAATAACACAGAACTGTTAATAGAACTACCTCCATATAGACTCCCAAGTGCAAAAGTTGTATGGAACAATATGAGAGCAAAAACTTTTGCCTATGTAAAAAAAGCAACTACAATAATTTTAGGAATTTTATTAATTATCTGGTTTTTTCAATATTTTCCAAATAAAGGAGATGCTGAAAATTCTTACTTAGGACAAGCGGCAAAAATGGTACAGCCTGTATTCAAGCCAACTGGTTTTGGTGACAGATGGGAACCTGTGGCTTCCATTGTGCCAAGTATCATCGCAAAAGAAACGGTTGTAGGATTTTTAGGACAAATTTTGTTATCGCAAGAAGAAGATGAGAAACAAGAATATAATTTCTTAGGCGATCTAAAAGATCAAGGAATTGGATTAGGAAATGCTGTAATTGATTCTATAAAATCTTTGGGACATGTCGCAACATTCAAAATTGCAACATTGGAAATGAAAAATCAGGAAGAGCTTGACGAAGATGCAGGAGGAAACATTGTTCCAGCAATAAGAAACTTATGGAACGACAAATACGGTCCAATAAGAGCTTATTCATTTATGCTGTACGTTCTTCTTGTAGTGCCATGTGCTGTGGCGATGGGAGCATTAAAACAGGAATTTGGATGGAAATTACTAACATTCCAAGTATCGCTGCTATTAATCCTGCCTTATGTTGTGTCAGTATTATTCTTTAATGTCGCAAAATTAATTATGTAAACACTAATTTTGAAAGGAAGTAAAAATATGATAAAAACAATTATTGTTGGAATAATTGCGGTTTTAATTGCATTTGCAGTATTTAGAAAAGTTTACAAAGATTATAAAAAAAATAAAAATCTTTGTGGAACAGATTGTTGTAGCTGCTCAAGCGGTTCAACTTGTGGGTCTCATAAAAAAGAAATTAAATAAAATTATTATTCAAATGAAAAAAAAAGAATAAAAAAAAAATATTATAAGAAATATACTGTATAATTATATCTGACCAATAGAAAAAGTGAAAACTTTTTTCTTCAAAACTCCTTTTTAAATATGCTATCACAAGGGTAGCATATTTTTTTTGCCAATTTTTTACAAAGCAAGGTAATACAGTACCAAAAAGGTATTCTATTACCTTTTTCATTTTTTATGATTTTCTATTTTTTTGTAATTTTTCCAAAAAAGGTACTCATTTACCTTATCCGTTGGACTAGCGTTGGACTAAAACTAATGTCAAGAAAAAAGCCTATAATTAAGGCTTTCTATGAAGTTTTTCTAAAATTTAAACTATTCATTGATAACTTTAGTTTTTGTTTATCTGTTTGAATATAATATTGTTTTGTTGTCGCAATATTTTCGTGTCCCATTATATCTGTTATCACAATATTATTTATTTTTTGATTACTCATAAGTGTCGCTAGTGTTTTTCTGCAATCGTGAGGTTTATGTTTATTAATTTTTAAAGTTTCCAATGTTTTATAAAATTTCTCACGAAAATAATTTTTTCTTAAAGGCTTATTCTCATTCTTTTTTTTACTGAATATCCATTTATCATTGTATATTAAATAATCTGTTGGACTGTTCTCATAAAGCTCTTTTATAATTTCAACTATATCTTTATGAATAGGTATGCTTCTATTTTTCCCTTTTCTAGTTTTATTTCCACCGTGTATAAATTCCTGCTGTAAATCTACATTTTCCTTTTTCAATTCTACAGTTTCTTCGATTCTCATACCTGTATAAATCATAATTAAAATATATTTTACCCATATTATATCCGTGTTTTCCCATAATTTTTCTATTTCATCATAATTAAAAGGTTTTTTTTCTTTGGTTTCAGTTTCTTTTGGTAAATTTATAAATTCTGCTCTATTTTTTTCCAATATGTCTATTTCTCTCGCATAGTCCCAAAAAATTTTTAAAAATCCTTTTGTTATACTTTTAGTTGAAATACTACAATTTAAATCATTTATTAGATTTTGCAATACTGGAGTGCTAATATCTTTAAAAACCAGATTATGTAATTCTTTACATCGTTTAAAACTATTGATGTAACTGTTCAAAGTATTTTTAGCAACAATATCTTTTTTACTGTTTTTAAATAACTCAAACAAATCTTTAAATTTAATTCTATGATTTTCTAAATTGTAAGGATTATTAAAATATTTATTTAATATTTCTGTTGCTTCTTTTTTAGTGCTGAAATATCCCAAAGAATGTCTTTTTTTAGTTACAGGATTAGTAACTCTAACTCTAAAAGGATTCGTTCTATTTATTTTAACTTTTGTTATACTCCCTGTACCATTTGCATTTTTATACTTTTTCATATTTTCTCCATTCTGAAAATCCAACTAAAAAGCATTATCTGCTTTATAATTTTAATATTATTTTTCTTTCATTGCAATATATTTATTTAAAAAAATATCTGTACTAATTCATCATTACTCAATTCTAACAATTCTTTTAATTCATATATTTCTGATTGTGTAAAAAAATTTTTTCCATTCATTTTTTTATTTAGTCCACTTTCTGATATATTCATTTTTTTTGATATTTCTTTATAGTTCAATTTCTTCTTTCTAATTCTACTTTTCAATGTATAGTATACTAATCTCTTATCTTCTAAATTCATATTTACCACTCTACTTTCTCTATTTTTATTAGTATATTTTTAGCTAGAATAAGTTAAAATAAGTTGCAAATTTTTATATATTACGTTTTTTGATTTTTAACTTGTATTTTAGATATATTTTCTGTTTATAGCTTTCAATAATTTAAAAATTTATTGCATAAAATTATTTTTTTTTTTGATTTGTTATTATCAATCAAAGGGGCTAAGTCTAACAGGAAGTATTCTTATTCTTTAAATTTACTCCAATGATATATTCTTTTCCTTTTTATAATATTTAGATAAGCAGAAAGGATTGTCTTATTTTCATCATTATCAAAAAAATTTTTCAATCTTTTCTTTTTAGAATGAGTTAAATAAGATACTGTTTTTTGTATTTTTTCTTCTGTACCCAATTTTTCTAAATGAACATTGGTTTTAAATCCATTTAGAATATTCCATTTAGTCTGTATCATTTCTTTTAATTTTTTCATTTTAAAATGTTTGTATATCCCTTTTATTGTAAATAGTAGAATATGTAAATGAGGAAGAAAAGAATTTCTTTCAGGATTGTAGGCTATTTCCATTACTCTTAAATATCCTTTTACAGTCTTTTTCAAAAAAGGACTTTTGACTAATTTATTAAAGTTTGTCCTTACTACATTTAATTCATTTTGTAATCTACTTTTATCATCAATTTCAACATTTTTTCCATTTATTGTCAGTATAAATATCAAATATCTATTTTTAAAATTTTCTATTTTCTTCATTATTTCAAAATATTTGGCACTTCTGTCTATTTCATCACATATAGGACAGCTTCTCCGTTTACATCTTAAATTTTTAGTAAATTTCATTGAGTTTTCGTGGCATTCAATATAATTATTAAAACAGGTATTAATACTGCTGTATTCAGATTTTGATATTATTTCGTATTCAGAATACCATTCAAGAGCCTTTAAATAATAATTTTCTTTCTCTTCTTTCACTTTTTCTGTATCTATTTTTATCACTCCTATTAATTTTTAATTTATTTTTTGAAAAGAGTATGGTACAATAAAAGTGGCTGTGAGTGATTTTATAAGTTTTCTTATAAAATTGCTCCTTTTATTTATCATACTCATTTTCTTATCTCCTAATCTGCAAAAAATATTTCTGTCATTTCAACTGGGTCTAACCCTAATACTTCCATAATCTCTTTCATTTCATTCTGCTTAAATGGTTTATGCTGGTTAATTTTATAACTCATTGCTGTTCTTCCTATCTTTATCTTTTTGGCTAATTGTTCAGCCGTATAACCTTTTTCTACACACTTAGCTTTCAATTTCTTGATATTCATATCTTTTCCTCCTATTGCTTTCTAACTTTGTTTTTACTTTTTTTCTGTTATTCAACTTTATTTTTAAAGTTTTTTTTACAATTCTTTTTTAATAACCCAATAGGTGCATTGTTGCCTATTATCATTCTAGTTTTCTTGTATTTTTTTATCTTTTTTTAGTCGGTATTTCCATAGAGGACACCTTGTATAAAAGCACTTTTTTACTTTATCTTTGTCATCATCACAACATTCAAGGCAATACCGTTCAATAGCTTGTTTTTCAGTATTATTTTCACTCATAATCAAATTCCTTTCATATTATTTTTTTAATTTTTTACTTCTGTAATTTCTTCAATAACAGTTAAACTTACACTATTTAGTCTTTACCACTACCCAAAGGTACAATTTTTTGTTTCTGATAGACTTTAAATACACCATCAATACTTCCTTATCTAAATCAAAAAAGTTAATTAATCTTTTCTTTTTTGACGTTGTAAAATAAGATATTGTTTTTTCTATCTTACTTTCTCCTACTCTTTTAAATTGTATGTTCAATTTTTCTCCCTTTAATTTTTCCCATTCAACACTTATTTTATCTCTTATTTCATTCATTTTAAACTTTTTGTATGCTCCTCTTATTGTAAATAAAATAATATGTAAATGCGGGAGGAAATTATTTCTTTCAGGAATATAAACAAGTTCTACTACTTTTAAATACCCTTTTACAATATTTTTAAAAAAAGACTTCTTTATCAACTTTCCAAATTTCTCATTATTTTCTTTCATTTCCTTTTGTACTTTTTCACAATCAATTTCAACATTTCTGCCATTTAAAGTTAAAGAAAACATCAAATACTTATCAGAAATTTTCTCTATTTTTTCTATTACTTCAAAATATTTCCTTGCTTTGCAATAATAGTTGCAAATAGGACAATACTTATTTTTACATCTTGCCCTTTTTTTAAACTTCAACCCATTTTGATGACAATAATCAAAGTTGTCATAACATTTTACAATTTTATCTAAATCTTTTATAGATATAATTTCTTCAAATCTATCATCACTATAAATTTCAAATGTCTTTTCATACTACTTTTTTATTTCATCATAGTCCATATTACTCCTCTCTAAATTTTATTATTATTTATATAATATTTTCTAATACATATTTAAACTATACAGCACCTCATAACCCATAATTTATCAATTTTAAAATTTCTACCCCTATTCTTTAAAAATTCTATCTTATATAAAACTTTACTTTCCTTTGCTTCTCCTCCTTTTCTATTTTACTAATTAATAATAGTAGAGTTGCGTCAATTCTGTCCGTATCACTCTTATCCGTGCTATTACTTATTTATAATTAGCAAAAAATTCACAAAATAATCTTAATTACTATTGCCTTTTCTTTAAAATATCAATTTCTGTTATTTTAAATAAGGCGTATAAACTTTTGTACGTTATAAGTATAACATATAAAATTTTATATGTCAACACTCTTTTAAAAAAAATTTTTTTATGCTATAATAAATCAAAATAAAAATAGGTGGTTATTATTATGAAAATAAATGAAAAATTAAAAGACCTTAGACTAAAAAATAATATGACACAGCGAGAATTAGCAGAAAAATTGGGAATTTCTATTCCTACACTACAAAAATATGAATATGGTACGTTAAAGATAAAAAATGAAGTTATCTTATCATTATGTGATATTTTTGACATTTCTCCTGATGATTTTTTTAATGAAAAAAGAAATGACATATTCAAAGAAACGGATAATTTATTAAAAGAATTAGATAAATTTAAAAATACAGATATAATAAAAGAATTAGATGAATTTGAAAAAAAAGAATATAGAAAAAATAGAGCATTGCTTGTCATTGAAAAAATAAGAAAAGATATGCAAAAAAAGGAAGAAATAGAAAAACAAAGACAAATTAAATTATCTGATTATAGAAAAAGGGTAATTAACGAAAAAATGGAAACATTTGAAGACTTTTATTATTATGAAGAAGACTTGGAAATAAATCAATTGGAATTTAAAAATTTATTTCCACTTATACAATTTTTGATGTCTTATTTTGATTTAGATATTGAAATTAACAGAGAAATGGAACATTCTCCGTATGTAAAAATTTATAGCGAAAAACTAAAAATAAAATACGAATTGAGTACCGAAGGGTTTGAAGAATTTTTAACTTTCTTAAATGATGATTTGATACATAATTTCTTTAGTTTATTAAATTATCGTTTTTCTAATGAGTTTGAAGAAGAGCAAGATGATGAGTATGAAATAATTGAAGATGAGGAAGATGATGAGTGATATTATTTTAGCTAATATAGAAATTTTAACAATATTCAAAAAGAGTGTAGTCTGTATTTTTACACTCTTTGATTTCAACTTCTAAATTTATTTTATTGATTTACTTTTTCTTAATTTTTCTTATATCTTTTAACTAATTTTTTTAAAATAAGTTGCAAATTCTTGTATCTCATTTCTTACTTAATATTCAAAATAAATTACTTATTTTTAATTTCCAACAACTAAAAATTTATTTTATAAAATTATTTTTTACTTGATTGTTCTTGTCCAAAGGGGATTAAGTATAGAGGGATTTATTTTTGTCCTTAATTTGAGCGGAAAAGGGGGTACAAAGCGATTTAAAAAGTTTTTGGATAAAATGTACCAATAATTATTTTAACACTCTAAAACGCTAAAATTTGTTCTATTTTATTTCAAAAAATTTATTTGTTATAAAAAAAGTTGCTTACAATTTAGAAAGAAGCAACTTCTTTATTTTATTTTTCATATATAGTTATTTTCATTCTATACTCTGTATACCCTGAATAATCTGTATAGTTAGCATTAAGTCCTTGTCTATATGTTTCTCTTCCAAAAGCCCCTACTGCTTTACTAAAAACAGAGCCACCCGATAATCCAGCTTCAAGATAAACAGTATAATAATCAAGATTAAGTTTCATAGTATCATCAGTTATATAATACAATGAATCCAGTTCCCAATTTACACCGTCAACAATTTCTCTTCTTAATCCTATTATCCCGCCTACATTAGTTAATAAATAATTTATAACATTTCCACGGTTTTTCCCAAAATAATACGGAACTCTTAATTCTACTTTAGTGACAGCATTACCTTTATAAAAAACTCTTGCTCTCGCATCACTAACTGTGTACTCGAAATAACTACCTGTTTGTTTTTTATATTTAAAATCACTATTTTTAGGAACTTGTTTAGAATAAATTTTTATTTCATCAACAGAATTAAAAGCAAATGTTAAAATTCCTAATAAGAAAAATAAAAAAATTATATTTTTTTCATAAAACACTCCTTAATTTTAAAATAAATTTTATTTACAATAATTTTCGCAAATAATCTACACGAATCATTATCAAAGTTTTATATTCGTCTTTGTTGGTTAAGAATACGAGAAATATGTAAAATCGGAGCAACTTGTCATTAATACTCCTATTATTATTGAAAAAATTCTTTTCTTCATAATAAAATCATCTCCTTCCTGATTTTTTGTTTACCTAAAATATTTTATAACTTAATTATCACTTTCTTTTCAAAACAAAATATATTTCATCACTTAATTCAAAATTAGAAGCTATTATATCTGCATAACTTAAAATCGCATTTGCATTTAAATTACTCTCAATATATAAATCATTACTAATCTCTATTGGTTGTCTAAGTTTAAAGGTTGAATTTGAGAGTATAACCCTTTCTTTTGTTTGAAAATTAGGATTATAAATTAATTCTTTAAATGTATCAGAATCAAAATCATACAATACAATACATAATTTTTCTAATAATCCTTTCCAAGATTTTACAGGATATGGAATACCATCAATTATTAATTTATCAGGTTTTTCTCCAGTCACGTTAATACTTGAATTTAACAAATACTCTTTTCCATACTCTATATTATTTAATTTTTGTATTTTATAACCTGCTGGAATACTCCAAATTTCTTTTGACTTTTCATATAACTGTTCAGCTCTATTTTTAATTTCATTGTCTGTCCATATTTGATAATCATCTATATTTTTTGTTATCTCAATATTTGATTTTTTATAAAACTCTTTTTTTGTTTTGAAATTCTTATTATAACGTAATAACTCATTTTCTATTAAGGATGAATTTCCTATTGTTCCCAAATATTCTAAATGAGTATTTTCAAATTTCTTTTCCCCCAATTCTAATTTCCATTCAGAATTTAAATTTTCAGGCATAATATATTCTATATTTAAATTAGAAACATCGTTAATTACATTATTTGAAATTTGTTCTTCAAGTTCTTTAAGGGTATATTTAAGAAGTTCCTTATTTTTTTCAAAATTATACTTTATAAAATTAATTTTAAATTCTTCATTTCTTGGAAATATAGTTTCTAATCTTCGCTCCATTAAGTTTTTTTCTATTTTAAAATATATATCCTTCTCATCTTGATTTTCTAATATTTTTTTAGGTATACTTGCAAAAACTTTATTAATAGAACTAGTTTTATATCCACAAATTGTCCTTCTAAATATATAAGATATTAACAAATCTATTATTTTTAAAAGTTTATCCTCATCTAATTTTTTATAATAATAAGTATCTTCAAATATTGAAAGTAATAGTGGATAAACAGTTGTGTTTTTTAAGTATTTAAAATGCTTTAATTTTTCATTTATTTTTTCATTATTTGAATTTGCATTTAAAAACCAATTATAATATTTTGAATAGGTAACAAGTTCTTCTAAAACAGCCTCTTCATTTAACTCTTTTTGAATCCTCATATATTCTTTAAAATCATCGTAAACTTTATTTTTGTTTGCAATTTTTCCAGTTTTCATTGTTAAAAAATCTCGAATAAAATCAGATATTTTCTTATTTGTCAATTCTATCTCAATTTTTAACCAGAAATTTTTATATAATACTGTCTGTTTTTCGTATTCAGAGTTCATTAATAAATAATTTCGTATTAAATCAGCTTGGGTAAGTGATAATCCTGTCGAATTTAAACTTTCAAATATAAGTTGTGGATTTTCTGATTTTTTATCTTTTTCTAATTTTATAGTTACTAATTCAATTTTATATAATGCTGAATATATTTGTTCTGCTGAATAATGAGAATTTTCTAGTAACTCTTTAAAGATTTTATAATTTCTACAAACATTTGAATTCAAGGAATCATCATTATTATCAATTAATTGTTTGTATGATACACTATCACTTTCGATAGGTTTTAAACGTATTCTTATATTATCTGGAGATTTTTTATTTATTAAATATTGCTCCCATATACTTTCTTTTGTATCTTCTGAAATTATTTTTTCGTGTAAGGCTTTTAATAATAATGAAATAGAAGTTATTCTTTGTTGCCCGTCTATCAAAACATATTCTTCATAATCCCTTTCTATTTTTGTTAATACATATACAACAGTTCCTAAAAAATGTTCAATTTCTTCATTATGTTTAATTATATTTTCTATATCAGTAAACAATTTTTTACAATTTTCTTCTTGCCAATCATAATTTCTTTGATATACAGGGATATTAAATGTTTTTTTCCCTTTTCCAATAAAATCTAATATTCTTATTTTTTTTGCTTCCAAATTTATCACTCCATTAATTTATTTTATTTTTATTATTTTTAATTTTAAATATCTATACGCCAAAACTTATCAACCTTATTTTTTTTATTTATCTCCTTCAATCTTTTTTACCAAAAAGCAAATTAATTGTTAAAAAAAATATCCAAAAACTCAACATCACTCAACTCATATTCCTTCCTAATAAACTTCATCTCTTTAATCGTAAAATTACTACTCCCATTTATTTTTCTTGAAAATGCCGAAGGAGTTATTTTTAGCTTATGTGCCAATGTTTTGTTGTTGTCTTCGTGTAAACTCATTTTTGATTTTAAAAGATTCCTTTTCATTTTAAATCTCCTATCTATTGCTAATTGGTAAAATAATTATATCATAAATTTGAATTTTGTCAAGTGGACTTCAAATAAATTGATAAAATATCAATTTTATGGTAAAATTCATTGATTTTAAAGGAGAATTGCTATGGAAAATGTAGGAAAAAGATTAAAGAGTTTGAGGGAAAAGTACAAATTTTCTTTGGAAGAAGTAGCCAAAAAGATAAAATCATCTGCTGGAGCTATTTCACGATACGAAAATAACGAAAGGAAAATAAATAGTGAAAGTTTGATTGGACTGTCAAACTTATACAATGTTTCCCCTGAATACATATTATACGGTATAAAAAAAGATTCCAGCAATTTGGAATCATCTGTTATATCGTTTTTTAATAATGAAAATATAGACTTCAAGGAAAAGGAAGAATTGTTTAATAAAATTCAAAATGCCTTTTTCAAAGAAAAATTTAGATAAAATTTATCTGTATTTTAAAGCTGTATCAAGTAAAATTAATAATAAAGGTTATTTATAACTTTTAAATTTGCAGGGCCTATTTTTTAAGTGAGGCCCTTTTGTTATTCATTCATATAACCGTGTATCAGCCTTGTGGCGTTCGTTTAAAATTTTTTTTGATAAATACCTTGCCTTGAATAAAATAAGTCTCAAAATGATACTATTTTTATCAAAAATAATTTTAAACAAAAAATAAAGCTATTTATCGCTCTAAATTTCAGTTTTTATGGTAACATCTTAATATATATTGTTTTTTGTATGGGTTTATCATTTAAAATACCACCATACAAATAATTAGCCGTTATGTCTGCCAATCTTATCATAGGTATTTTTTCAGATTTACAATGCTTCACTTCTAAATTTTTTAAATTTTTAAAGATAGGTTCAAAATATATTTCATAATTGGAATTAAAAGTACCTCTTTTAAATTCTTGTAATAATCCTTCTTTAAAATCATACTTCCCATTAGTTGCTGTTGTGTGTTCATCTACAAACACATAAATATTTTCAACTTCATCTTTTTTTATTCTTCTTTCAGCTATTAACTTTTTAAAACAATCTTTAATTCCAATTTTATAAGCATAATCTAGGTATCGCTGTTTATCTTTTTTATCTGCAAAAATTTTTTTATGTATTTCCTTTTGATTTATTATAATACCAAATTTTATAATATTGCTAGTTGCATTCATAATTTTATATTTTTGTTTTCCATTTAATATATTAGCTTTTATTTCCACATTTTTAAAATTTTCATTGTTATTTTTTAAAGTTCGTTCAATATTTTTATATTTTCGATTCATCACATCTCTATCATTTTTATTTAAAAAAATAACACCACCATAAACATAGTATTCGTTATGGTTAATATCAAAAACTCCAGATTCATCTGAATAAACGTATATATCCATAAAAAAATCCTTTCAAAAAAAATACCACCAAAACGGTGGTCTCTGTGGCTGGCGTTCTTAGATAACGCTTAAACTTTCATTCAGTAACATCACAGATATACAGCGTAAGTACCCTTACCTGCAATATAATTATATAATAAAAATATACAGAAGTCAACTTTTATTTTAATTTTTTATAATAATTTATAAATAATCCATAATTAACGGTTGCTAATTTTCTCAAAAAAATTATATATATTTTAAAGCCCGCACTAAATAAAATCAAGAAAATAGTGCCATATTTATAGGGATGGCTTTCCAAAATGTAGAGACTTTATCTCATAGGTTTTGTCAAAGATACACTCTCGGATAACTCCGTATAAGCCCCATAGAGAACGTTTAAACTCATTTTTGATATTTTCCCCTTGAATAACAAAAATAAACTCTTAAATCGGCTCTTAAAAAAACTCACTATCTAACATAGTGAGAAAAAATAATACAATAACTAAATTTAATATTGTTTCTAGTTGGATTTTCCATTTTTAAAATTTACAGATAATGTTGAATTTTTTTATAAAATTAGAGATTTTTATTCTAACAATTTCTTGTTGGACTAACGTTGGACTATTTTTAAAATTCAGTCCTTGTTTTACTAGGTTTTCTTTAAAAAGGATGTTGATTCTTCAAAACTTCATAAAAATATTTTAAAAAGAGTGTATAAAAAAATTTAATGTGATGTTTAGGCTGTTCTTAAATATTTTACTTTGTTTATTTTTTAGTATAAAAATTAAAATATTAAAATACCTGTCTCTATTTTCAATGTAAATTTTTCTTGCGAAATACCTAGATTTATGAGATAATTTTAATATATTAAAGTATTTAAATTTTAAAATTGGAGGTATCAGAATGAACGATAGAATCGTTATCACAGTTATTGGAACAGATAAAACAGGAATTGTTGCGAATGTATCGACAAAGTTAAGTGAACTTAATTTGAATATTATTGATATAACTCAAAAAGTGTTTGAAAATGATATTTTTGCGATGATTATGCTTGTGGAAGCTCCTAAAAATACGGATATAAAAGGATTACAGGAAGAGTTTAAGGCGGTTGAGGAAAAGATTGGAGTAAGAGTTTACTTGCAGCATGAAAATATTTTCAAGGCGATGCACAGAATATAATTTTTCAGAATTTTTCGAGAGCAATTATTATAAGGAATTTAGGAGGGAAAAATGAATTTATTACCTGATGAGATACTGGAAACTATAGATATGGTAGAAATGCAGCACCTTGATGTGAGAACTGTCACAATGGGAATAAGCCTGCTTGATTGCATTGATACAGATGCCGAAAAGACAGCAGAAAACATTTATAACAAAATTACAGAAAATGGAAAAGATTTAGTAAAAATCGCCGATGAAGTAGCAAGCAAATACAATATGCCAATTATTAACAAAAGAGTTTCAGTCACTCCAATTTCAATAATTGGAAACGCAACAAATACAGAAGATTACACAATTTTCGCAAAAGCGCTAGATAAAGCGGCGAAAACAATCGGAATTGACTTTATTGGAGGATTCTCAGCACTTGTGGACAAAGGTTTTACAAAAAGTGATGTTAAGCTTATAAACAGTATTCCGAAGGCACTTTCTGAAACAGACAGAGTTTGCTCCTCTGTAAATGTAGGCTCTACAAAGTCAGGAATCAACTTGGATGCTGTAAAAATGATGGGAAAAACTGTAAAGGAACTGGCTGAACTTTCCAAAGATAAAGACGGACTGGCAGCTGCAAAATTTGTCGTATTTACAAATGCTGTTCCAGATAATCCATTTATGGCGGGTGCATTTCATGGGGTAGAAAATCCAGATGTTGTGCTAAACGTTGGAATTAGTGGGCCAGGGGTTGTAAGACACACACTTGCTAACATTTCAAAAACGGCAAAAATTGATGAAATAACGGAAGCAATAAAAAAAGTAAGTTTCAAAATCACAAGAATGGGAGAATTAATCGGAAAAGAAGTTGCTGAAAGACTTGGCGTTGAATTTGGAATAATCGACTTGTCACTTGCACCAACTCCAGCAGTAGGCGATAGTGTTGGAAATGTACTGGAGGAATTTGGACTGGAAGCAGTCGGAGCTTATGGAACAACACTTGCACTTGCAATATTGAATGACGCTGTAAAAAAAGGCGGAGCAATGGCTGCAACTCGTGTCGGAGGCTTGACAGGAGCATTTATCCCAGTAAGTGAAGATCAGGGAATGATTGAAGCTACAAGCAAAGGATATTTAACACTTGAAAAACTGGAGGCAATGACTTGTGTATGTTCTGTTGGACTTGATATGATAGCTATTCCAGGTGATACCTCAGAAGCTGTAATTTCTGGAATAATAGCCGATGAAATGGCAATCGGCATGGTAAACAGCAAAACTACTGCAGTCAGAATAATCCCAGTTCCTGGTAAAAAAGCAGGGGATAGAGTAGTATTTGGGGGACTTCTTGGAGAAGCAGATATTATAAACATAAATAATTTAGATTGCTCTGTGTTAATTAATCGTGGTGGAAAAGTAGCTCCGCCAATTCAGGCATTGAAAAATTAATTTAAAAATATACTCGAACCCATTTAAAACCGAACTATTGAAAATTATATAAATTTAGGGTTTGAGTAAAATAGTCATAGCTTTTGAGTTCGGCTTTAAAGCAGTTTTACTATACAACAAATAAAAAATAGAAAGTTAGGATTTACTCTTGGCTTTCTTTTTAAACTATAATATAAAATAAGGAGTAATAAAATGTATCATATAAAAGATGAAGAATTTTTAAGAGGAAAAGTTCCTATGACAAAAGAGGAAATTCGTTTTGTAAGTCTTGGAAAAATGGAGATGAAAGATGACGATATTTGTCTTGACATTGGTGGTGGAACTGGTTCTGTAAGTATGGAAATGGCGAGATTTGCACGAAACGGAAAAGTTTTTGTAATCGAGAGAAATGATGAGGCAGTTGAGCTAATTCATAAAAACAAGGAAAAGTTAGGATTGGAAAATATTACTGTAATTAAAGGAATGGCTCCAGATGGACTAAAAGACTTAAATACAAAGTTTAATAAAATTTTTATTGGAGGTTCTGCTGGAAATCTGGTGGAAATTATAAAATATTCTTATGATAACCTTGTTGACGATGGAATTTTAGTACTAAATTTTATCGTACTGGAAAATATTTTCACGGCTGTTGAGGAATTAAAAAAATACGACTTTAAAGATGTGGATATTTGTCAATTAATTGTAAGTAAAAGCAGAAAAATTAAGGATTTTAATATGATGATGGCAGAAAATCCAATTTATGTGATTACTGCGAAGAAATAGTGATAGATTGTATAATAAAATGCAAAAAATTTATTACAAAATTGTGTGTATTTACAAAAATATGTTATCGTGTTATTATATTATTATGAGTTATCAAAAAATTTAGAATATGATAATTTATAAAGAAAATAATGTAAACACCTGTAAAAGCATTGGCTCAAAGTGTTCCAAATGTTATGATGAATGGGCATCAGGATTGGTTGAGCGGACTAGTTAAATTTGCAAAAGGAGAAATAAAATAATAGCTAAAATAGGTTGGATAGGATTGGGGCAAATGGGGACTCCTATGGTAGAAAATTTATTAAAAGCTTCTGTAGATGTGACAGTTTACAATAGAAGTTTTGATAAAACTTTACCACTTGTAGAAAAAGGAGCTAAAAACACAAAAAATGTGGAAGAAATTTTTGAACAAAATGATATTATATTCTTTATGATTTCAAATTATAGTGCAGCACTAGAAATTTTAAATGAAAATGTCTTATCAAAAATAAAAGGTAAAAAAATAGTAAATATGAGTACTATTTCACCTACTGAAAGTAAAGCTGTAGGAAAACTTGTTATTGAAAATAATGGAAAATATATTGAAGCACCAGTATCTGGATCAGTAGGAGCTGCTACTGCTGGAGTTTTATTAATATTAGTTGGTGTAAATGAAGCTGATACAAAAGATTTATATTCAATTTTTGATATTTTAGGAAGTAAAACATACTATTTTGGAGAGTTAGGAAAAGCAACTGGAGCAAAATTAGTATTGAATTCTTTACTTGGAATATTTGGAGAAGCTTATAGTGAAGTATTATTATTAGCACAAAATTTTGGAATAGATACAGAAACTATTGTAAATGCTATTTCAGATTCTAGAATGAGTTCGCCACTATTTCAGGAAAAAAAGATATGTTTACAAACAGAGAATATCCTGCAGCATTTATGCTTAAACATATGACAAAAGACTTGAAATTATCAAATGAAGAAATCGAAAATAGAAAATTATCATTGCCATTAATTCAAAATACAACTAAAAATTATTCAGAAGCATTAGAACAAGGGTATGGAGAACAAGATATGGCAGCTATTTTTGAAATTTTAAGTAAGAAAAATAATTAATTATAAAGTATTTTAATTTTAAACATACATAAATTATATATCAAAAGTCTATTAAAAAAAATAATAGACTTTTTTATTATGTTCTCAAATCTGTTTAAAATCAAACTATAAAAAAAATAAAAACCTAATACTATTCCCCGTTTAAATAGCGAATATTTAATAAATTTTGAATTACATACTATTATTAGTAAAGAATTAAAACTTTTTGTCCTTAACATAGTTCTATTTTATAATGGGATTTAGTATCAGATTATTTTATTTAAATATAGGTTTTTACTATTTTTATTAGTTTTTTCTTTTTTTCGCAGGATTGCTCATTGCCGCAAATCCTTATCTTGCAGTAAAGGTTTATCCTGATAATTAAAATTGTGGCAAGATTGCTACGCAATACCTATGGCTAGACTACAACTTTTTTTTCCCGACTCCGAAACTCCTCCTTATAGTCGTCAAATAGTCGTAGCTGAACAAATAAAAGCTCCGTTGGTTTATTAAAACAAAAAAATTATATTTTAATTATTTTGAAATACTAGATTTTTATCCTTTGTTGGAAAAATTTGTAATAAATTCGTTATTTAAATGGGGTTTAGTATAAAACTAATTTTGAAGTTATTACAAAAATTAAAAGTATTTTTAAAAAAAATATGTTATAATTACAAAAGATATAAATTCAAAAAAAGGAAAGATTAAAAATGAATAGATTAAATTGGAAAAGAATTTATGAAGAACCTGAAAAAAATGATGGTTTTAGAGTGTTCGTAGATAGACTGTGGGCAAGGGGAATAAAAAAAGAAGATGCCAAAATTGATTACTGGGCAAAAGAAATTACACCTACAAAGGAGCTTAGGGAAGATTATCACAAAGGAAGAATTAATTTTGAAACGTTTTCAGCAGGATATTTGAATGAATTGGAAAAAAATCCTGATTTTGATAAGTTTTTACAAAAAATAAAAACTGAACTAATTTCAAAAAATGTTACAATGGTTTTTGCAAGCAAGATTCCTGAAATTAGTCATATTCCGATTTTAAAAAAGTATTTGGAAAATAAATTATAAAAAGAGGAGAAAAAGATGATTGCAACATTATGCTATCTTGAAAAGGATAATAAATATTTGATGTTATACAGAAATAAAAAAGAAATTGATATAAATAAGGGAAAATGGATTGGTGTTGGCGGAAAGCTGGAAAATGGAGAAACTCCTGAACAGTGTTTGGTGCGGGAAGTTTGGGAAGAAACAGGATATAAATTGAATACTTATAAATATAGAGGAATTGTGATTTTTAACTATAATGAAGATGAGCCTTTATTTATATATGTTTACACAAGTTCAGATTTTTCTGGAGTGGAAAAGGAATGTGATGAAGGAGACTTGAAATGGATTCCAAAAGATGAAGTTTTAAACTTAGAATTATGGGAAGGTGATAAAATATTTTTAAAATTATTATTTGAAAATTCTCCATTTTTCTACTTAACTTTAGATTATGAAAATGACAACGTAATTAACTCAAAGCTAGAGTTTAAGCAAAAATATAGCTGTTTTGAAGTTTTTGTACCAGAAAATTATGTGGAAAAAATTGTGGAAAACTTGCAAAGATATTCGCTTTTAACAGAAGGGTTTTATGCAGATGTTTATTCTACGACTGATACAGTTGGGCATTGGAAAACGTTGGAAGGCGGGAATCCTTTTGATGGGGAAGTTGGAAAAGCGAGTATAGCCAATGAGAAAATAATGCGATTTCGGGTAAAAACAGATTTTGAAGAACTGGCGTATCATTTGGTAAAAGAAGCTCATCCCTACGAAACGCCTGTAATTAATGTGTTTAGGATGGAAGTTTAAAAATTTTTTTAGAAAAATTAAAAAAGTAGGAAGGAAAATTGGTTATGAAAAAAATAATTTACGCAATTACTGTTTTTTTAACAATAAATTTTGGCTTGAATGCGTATACTTTGAGGGAAAATGTTCAGGAAACACTTTCAAAAAGAGGAGTGAAGCAAAGTGTAATTGATGAAACAGCGGACTTTTTGTTAGATTCAAGAGGTAAAATATCTATTATTCCACAGCAAGATGAAATTGATAGTTTGATTGACAGAGCAGAAACGTTGCTGAAAAAAGATAAAAATAATATCGTGATTAAGCAATATTTATCGTCAATGTATTTGAAAAAAGGTGGAAATAAGAATACTTTAAAGGCACAAAAAATAAATGAAGAAAACTTAAAAGATAAAGGAATTACCGATTTTGAAAAATGGAGTGTAACAGGACTATATTATTACCAAATCGGAGAAAAGAAAAAGGCTCAAGAATATTTTAACAAAATTAAAGAAAAATACAAGGAAAAGCCTGCCGTTTATAATTTAATTGAAATAGTGATGATGGATATTGATGTATTAAGAGACAGCAAAAATTTTAGCCAACTTATCGTAGATACTGCAACTAATGAAAAAAAGATGAAAGAAATTCAGGAAATATCTAAAAAACAAGTTGAAAAAATGAAAATAGTTAAAGATTTCTTTCAATCAGAAGAAAGTAAAAGAGAATTTGGTGTTGTAGATGAGTTAGTTTACTCTTTTGATTTATTATTAAATCTTTCAAAAATTAATGAGATAATGCAAAAAGATTTGAAACAGGATGGAGAATTTAAAATAAAAACTATAAGAGAAGCAACTGATTATTATTTAAAAAATATTGCAAATAATGAAAAAATGACAGAAGATTCAATAAAATACAATATAATATTGGAAAATATGTATTTGAGAATAATGGTAATATTAGTGTCAGATGATGAAAAAGAAAGTGCAGAATTTTCAAAAAAATTAGAAAAAAGTAAACTTTATAGAATATTTGAAAAACTATAAAAATAAGTATAAAAAAATTGCTTAAAAATCAAATATGAAAAGGAGAGAAAATGAGAACAGCAATTTATTGCGTAAGTAAAAACGGATATAAAACTTGTTTAAAAGTAAAAGAAAATGTGTACAATAATTTGCATATTTACGTATCAGGAAGAGTAGCTAACTTGCTAAATCTTGAAAATGAAAATAACGAAAATTTAATTGTAATAAATGAAAGAGTGCCAATTTTGCTGGAAAAGACATTTAATAAATATGATTTACACATATTTGTCGCAGCGACTGGAGCAGTTGTGAGAATTATTGAAGGAAAATTTAAAAGCAAGGATACTGACCCAGCAGTTATAACGATTGATGATCACGCTAATTTTGTGATTTCATTGCTTTCGGGACATCTTGGAGGGGCAAATGAAGAATGTAAAAAAATTGCGAATGGAATTGGAGCGATTCCAGTAATTACAACAGCATCTGATGTTGGTGGAAAAATAGCGGTTGATACACTATCACAAAAAATCAAAGCCAAATTAAATGATTTGGATGGAGCAAAGAGAGTAACTTCGTTAATTGTAAATGGAGAAAATGTAAGCCTTCATTTACCAAAAAATATTGTAAATCACGATGAAAATAGTGCTGGAGCAATAATTGTGTCAAATAGAAAAAATATTGAAATCTCAAAAATTATTCCACAGAATATTTTTATTGGTATTGGATGCAAAAGAGGAGTTAGCAAGGAACACATTATCGAAAAACTAAAATATGCAATGGATAAACAGAATTTGGAGCTTTCAGCTATAAAAATGGCAGGATCTGCATGGGTAAAATCTGATGAAATAGGACTTCTTGAAGCAATGGAAGAGCTTGATATTCCAATAAAATTTTTTAAAAAGGAAGAAATTTTGAAACTGGAAGATTTGATTGAAGAAAAATCGGAATACGTAAAAAAAACTATTGGAGTTTATGGAGTTTCTGAGCCTTGTGCATTTCTTGCTTCCAGCGGGAAAGGAGCATTTTTAGCAAAAAAAATAAAACTGGATGGTATGACATTGTCGATTTTTGAAGAGGATTCGAGAAGTGTATAATTTGAAGTTTTAAAATAAAACTAGTAATTTTTGAATTTTGATAAAATTGATAAATTTTTTAATAATTATTGTATACTCAAACTTCTCTAAAGTCAAACTATGAAAATAACGGTTATAAATTTTTTTTACAGTGAAAAAAATTGATTTATAGTTTGATTTTAAAGGGGTTTGAGGATATTTTAAAAATAAACAAAAAATAAGGAGAGAAAAAATGAACAAAAATGGAAAAATTTATGTAGTAGGAATTGGGCCTGGAAAAAAGGCAGATATGACTTTTAAGGCTTATGAAGCAATGGAAAAAAGTGATATAATCGTTGGGTACAAAACTTATACTGACTTGATTAAAGAATATTTTCCAAATACGGAAATAAAAAGTTCAAGTATGATGAAGGAAGTTGACAGATGTATCGAAGTTCTAGAGCTTGCAAAATCTGGGAAAAATGTAGCTTTGATTAGTAGCGGAGATGCTGGAGTATACGGTATGGCTGGAATTATGTATGAAGTTGTTGATGAAAAGGACGATGTAGAAATTGAAGTAATCCCAGGAATTACTGCGGCAAATGCTGCAGCTGCAATCGTTGGAGCACCAATTATGCACGATTATGTAACAATTAGCTTAAGTAATCTTTTAACAGACTGGGAATTAATAAAAAAACGTATTGAACTCGCAGCACAAGGTGATTTTATCATAAGTTTATACAATCCAAAAAGCAAAGGCAGAACAACACAAATTGTTGAAGCACAAGAAATTATGTTAAAATACAAATCAAAAGATACTCCAGTTGCAATTGTAAGAAATGCTGGACGTGAAACTGAAGAGCATGAAATTACAACACTTGAGAAAATGCTTGACTCTGAAATAAATATGCTTACAATTGTATTAATTGGAAATTCAAATACTTTTGTGAAAAAAGGGAAAATAGTTACACCTAGAGGGTATGAGAAGAAATATGAATACTAGTGTAAAATAGTAAAAATTAATAAAAAATATTGAAAGATTGTCTCTAAAATTAAATGACATTCTAAAATCAAGAAAAGTAAAAAATAAAACAATCGGACTATCTAAACTATAAAATTATCAGATAGTCCTCTTCAATATTGTTATTTTTATTCACTAATTTCTCACAAGACTTGCATTAATTATAGCATACAGGTTTTTCGCATCTTTTTCAAATTTTACGCTATACTTATAACCTTTTCCAGTTTTTTCTATATTTTCAGGCAGTTTACTCAATTCAAGCCCATTTTCTGTATTAATTAGAATAACTTTTAAATTTTTTATATTTTTTACAGGTTTATTTTTAAAGACTACATTTATATCAAGGTTAATTTGTTTATTTTTCTCAACAAGTATTTTTTCCTTTTCAGTTTCAGATAAATCTGTAACTTTTGGAGAAATTTTTACAATTTCAGGCTTTTCTGGGGCAGCTCCTTCACTGTTTGTAAGAATTAGTATTTTGTCATTTTGTTTTGCCGTATTTGATATTTCAAATACAATTTTTTCAAAATTCTTAATATCCTTTACTTTAACATTTTTTGCTTTCAAATCAAGTGTATTTCCAGTTATGACATCAACAGGTGTAGGTTTATTATCTTTTATGTTTATATTACGACTCCCTCTTCCTCCAAACAGTACACTTTCTTCCCCAAATGTTACTAAATTACCTTCTATTACAATTTTATTATTTATCGCAGAGCCTCTATGGCTATAACCACCATAAACATTACCACCAATTTTAGATTTTCCTTTTATTGTTATTGTATTATTACTTACTACTGAACTTTGTCCAGCACCACCATAGACACTTCCACCTCTTACTGTCTTCACTCCATTTTTTTCCCAATATCCGTTTGTTGCAAGAATACCGCCATTAATAATCACGTGGTTATTTTTTATTTCAGAAAATTTGTTATTGCTGTCTTCTGCTGCTCCAAATACACGCTCAAGAGGTTTTCCGCCAGAATTGATATAGATTGTATTGCCTTCAGAACTTGAGGAAATACCAAATGAATTTTCCAGTTTTTCAAATCCTAATATTTGGATGGATTTACTTTCTTTTGGATAAGTCACTGTTTCTTTTGCAATAAGATTCGTACTCAATATTGTGATCCCTGCCAAAATAATTAACACTTTTTTTAATTGATTTCTGATTTTCATAATATCATCCTCCTAAAAATAAAATATTTTTTCAAAACTATATACTAATCCCAATTTTATTTATTTAATGACAAAGGGGATTGTCTCTTTCTTAAAAAGTATAAATGGTTTAAATAGGAAATTGCATTAAATACATTTTACTCCTAATTAATTTGAATGTCAATTATTAAGTTACTCAAAATATTTTTTTTTATAAAAAAGGTGTATTGTATAATCAAGTGTAACAATTCTGATAAAGTTGTCTCGTCCACTAAAACTGTATATGAAATGATTCATAAAGGACAAATAGATGGAATAAAGCTATATTTGCTTCCAAGACTTGTTAAACTTAAGCCTAGAAAGAAGAAAAATGGTCATAGTAAATCATCCTAAGAAGAACAAAAAAGTTTTAGGAAATTCTATTGAGAAAAGGCCTGAACATATTAACAGCCGTTCAGAAAAAGGGTATTATAAAATTGATGCAGTCAAGGGGAAAAATGGGAAAGAAAAGGAGATACCAAAGATACAGGAAGCATTAAATGGAAGATATAGAAAAATATTTTTTATATTATTTTTACTTTTTTGTTGCACTTGACTTGAGACAATACACCTTTTTATAAAAAAATATAGCTCAACTTCTTCAAAATAAACTAATTTAAATTAGATAAAACTAGGATTTTACTAGAATAATCATAACTTTTGAGTTCACTTTAAAGTAGTTTTGCTATATTTTTCTAATTATTTATGTTTTTTGTATGCTCTAATTCTATTTGGCAGTGAAAATAATTTTATAAATCCTTCAGCGTCTTTATGGCTGTACAATTCACTTGCTCCAAATGACGAAATTTCTTCATCATATAATGCAAAATCAGTAAATCTTCCAGCTATTTTCACACTTCCCTTGTACAATTTCAATTTTATCGTACCTGTCACATTTTTAGAAGTTTTATCTATAAATGCGTCAAGACCTTCCCGTAAAGGTGTGAACCATTGTCCAGAATAAGCTATACTTGCATATTTTTGTGAAATCATTTTTTTAAAGTCAAATGTGTCTTTGTCTAAAATCAATGTTTCCAGATCTTTTAAAGCTTCCATCAGCAATGTTCCACCTGGAGTTTCATAAACTCCTCTTGATTTCATTCCAACCAGTCTATTTTCAACAATATCAATTACTCCGACACCATTTTCTCCAGCGATTTTATTTAGCTTTGTCAATAGTTCCACTGGTTCCAGTTCCTCACCATTTACTTTCACAGGCCATCCCTGTTCAAATGTTATATCTACATAAGTTGGCTTGTCGGGTGCTTTTTCTGGAGGAGTTGTCATCATATAGACAATGTCTTCCTTATGCTCATTTTCAAGCCCTTCAATATCTCCGCCTTCATGTGAAATATGCCAAAGATTTTGATCTCTTGAATAAATTTTTTCTTTTGTTACAGTAATCTTTATATCATTTTTCTGTGCATAATCAATTGCATCTTCTCTTGAAGAAATATCCCACATTCTCCAAGGTGCTAGTATTTTTAGTGTTGGATCTAAAGAAAAAACTCCAGTTTCAAATCTAACCTGGTCATTTCCTTTTCCTGTACAACCGTGACAAATATATGTTGCACCTTCCTTATGTGCTACTTCAACAAGAACTTTTGAAATAAGGGGTCTTGCAAAGGAAGTCCCAAGCAAGTATTTATTTTCATAAACTGCTCCTGCTCTTAACGCACGGAAAGCGTAATCTTTTACAAATTCAGCTTTTTTATCTTCTACATAAACTTTAGAAGCTCCTGATTCGATAGCCTTTACTTTTACAGCTTCCATATCTTCTTCCTGCCCGACATTTACACAGCAGGCGATTACTTCTAAATCATAATTTTCTTTTAGCCAAGGTATAATAATTGATGTATCAAGTCCACCTGAATAGGCTAAAACTACTTTTTCTTTTGCCATTTTGTTCCTTTCTTAATGTTAATTAAAATTTATTTGGAAAATTTTGTTTTAATACTTTATTCCAGCTGTCAACTTTACTTTTCTGAGTTTTCAAAAAGCTGTCTACATCTCCTTCAACTGTAACTTTTGTCATAATATCTCCATTAGACAATTTTTTTACAACATCCAAATCAGCATTAGATACAACTTCTCCAAAAATTGTATGATTACCGTTTAACCATTCAGTTGGAACAGTTGTAATAAAAAACTGACTTCCGTTTGTTCCAGGTCCGGCATTTGCCATAGCCAATTTCCCAGCTTTAGAAAAGTTTAAGCCATTATTTACTTCATCTTCAAATTTATATCCTGGACCTCCCATTCCTGTTCCAGTTGGATCTCCACCTTGAGCCATAAAATTTTCAATAACTCTGTGGAATTTTAATCCGTCGTAATACCCATGTTTTGCTAAATTTACGAAATTTGCTACTGTTACAGGTGATTTTTCTGGCAATAAATTAATATTGACATCACCTTTTGCAGTTGTAATTTTTACTTTCATTTTATACTCTTTACTGTATGATACCACACCGACAGTCGTCATCAATAAAAGCGATAACATTAGCAATGATAATTTCCTGATCATACATCTCCTTTCATTTTTATATTTGATTTATTTATTTTATCACATTGTGAAATATTTTCAAATAAATTTTTTCAATTCTTTATTTTCCGTCAAACACAGTCGGATATGCTTTGTCATTATTAAATGCCCATGAACCATCATGATAATAGATATTATTTTTTGAATCATAAACTAAATTTCGACCAGCTTTTAAATGCATATATTTATATTTTTTCAAATATTTTTCAGTTTTTTCAGTGTTTTGAATTAGAATACCAACTTTTACATCATTGTAAGTTTCACCATCAAATACACACTTTTCAAAGTCAATATCCACTCTGTAATCTTTATTGTTGATTTTTTTAAACTCACTATGACTTTTAGGAATATTGCAATAAGAATTTTTCTGTAATTTTGCAGTTTGTTCATGAACCTTTTTAGTTTCATTATCTCCAGCAAACATAACCATAGACACAGCAAATAATGCTAATATACTTTTTTTCATAATAAAATTCCTCCTAAATGTATTTTTATAATAATTTACTATAGTATATCATATTTTTATTAAATTTTCTAATCTTACTTTCTTCTTTTTTGCTTTTAAAATATAAAAAACTCCTTGAAATTAAATTGAAAAAATGATATGATTAAATATGTTAAATTACATAAAAATTGTATAAATAAAGGTTTTTTTTCTATAATGAAAATATAATTTCCCAGAAAATACTAATTTTTTAAGTTTTAAAAGTTAAAAAATAAAAAAAATATTTATATTTTATTATAGAAAATAAATACTATTTAGGAGACACATTGAATTTATTTATTTTAAAAATAATTGGAATAATAATAATGTTTTTGGATCATTGGCATTATATAGTTGGCGGAGATAAAATATTAAATGTTATTGGACGGGTTTCCTTTCCAATATTTGCATTTACACTTAGCGAAGGATATATTCATACACGAGATTTAAAAAAATACTTATTTAGATTGTTTATTTTTGCTATAAGTATTCAGATGCCGTCTATTCTGTTTAACTATAATTATCCAATGAATGTATTTTTTACATTATTTTTGGGGCTTTTGGCAATTTATATTTTTAATTTTAAAAATTTTTGGTTAAAATCGCCATTTGATTGGATTATAAAATTTATTCTAATTTCAATCATATTACTTTTATCTCAAAAATTTAATTTAGATTATAAAGCTTACGGAATTTTATTAATAATGAATTTTAATATTTTTAGAAATAATAAACTTTATATATTAATGAATTTTCTAATTTTGAATCTAATTAATCTTATTTTTCCAAATATTTTTAATTTAAGTGATATACAATTTTTTTCGTTAATTTCATTAATTTTTATTTTTATGTATAATGGTGGAAAGGGAAGAAGTATGAAATACTTTTTTTATTTATTTTATCCGTTACATTTTTTTATTTTGGAAATAATAAAAACTATTCAATAAATTTGGGGAGAAAAAATGACAAAAAAAGAAAGATTAAAAAAAATATTTCCAATATTAAAAGAAAAATTTGGTGAGCCAAAAGCAGCACTTGAATTTGAAACACCTTATCAGCTTATGGTAGCAGTAATTTTGTCAGCTCAATGTACTGATGCACGTGTAAATATTGTTACAAAAGAACTGTTTAAAGTGGTAAAAGAACCAGCAGATATAAGGAAAATGAATCAGGAAACTCTTGAAAAATACATAAAATCTACTGGTTTTTATAAAAATAAGGCTAAAAATATAAAATTAAATGCTGAAATGATGCTGGATAAATATAAAGATATAATTCCGAAAAAACTTGAAGAATTAATAGAACTCCCTGGTGTTGGAAGAAAAACAGCAAACGTTGTTTTAGGGGAACTTTGGAACATTCGGGAAGGAATTGTTGTAGACACTCACGTCAAAAGATTATCCAATCGGATAGGCTTTGTAAAAAACGACAATCCAGAAATTATTGAACGTGAACTTATGAAATTTATTCCTAAAAAATACTGGTTTGTATATTCACATTATTTAATTTTACATGGACGGGATAAATGTATCGCAAGAAAGCCCAAATGCGAAATATGTGAAATTAGAGATTATTGTAAATATAATGAAGAAAATTTAAAAAAAAGCAAAATTAACAACTAAATATAACAATAATATATATCATATACAATAAAAAATAATATAGAAAGGAAAAAAATGTTTAAAAAAGGAAGAAGAATTTTAATTTTAGGGGTATTATTTACAGTTTTACTGTATGCAGAAGGTGAACAAGAAAATAGTGGTGGATCTACTCCAAAAGAAAGTGAAGTAACTATTAAGGAAGAAAGAAGAAAAACACCCGCTGTAAAAGAAAATGAAAGTCGTAATGAAGTAGAACAAGTATCAGGACGGTCAAGTTCAAAATATTCTGATCACAATAGCAAAAGAAATAAACATCAAAAACATGAAGGAAATACTGTATCAAAAGGTGAACTAACATCTACTAATAGTAAAGAAAAAAATATTTCAACAAAAAATAACAATAATAAACCTATACAAAAGAAAAAATTTGTAAAGGCGATTGAACGTGAAAAAGAGGGAGAATCTGAATATCAAGGGGAAGTGATAAAATTTATTGCAACTACCGATGGGAAAATTTTAAAAGATAAAATGTCAAGACAGCAACATCCGATTGCATCTCTTACAAAAGTTATGAATATTCTAGTAGCGCTTGATCAAATAGACAGAGGAAATGCAAAAATTGACGATAAGGTATGTTTTACTCCTGATACTGTAAATATGGGAGGAAGCTGGTTAAATGCCAAAGCTGGAGATTGTTACACATTAAAAGATTTGCTTCGTGCAGAAATTATATATTCGGCAAATAATGCGGCATATATGGTAGCTAAACATATTGGAAAAGGAAATCTTGATAATTTTGTAAAACTTATGAATCAAAAAGCAAAAGAACTAGGAATGAACGATACGCACTATTACACTCCTGCAGGACTTCCAACTTCAATGACAAACAAAGGTATGGACACTTCTACAGCCTATGATATGTATCTGCTTGGAAGAAGAGCTATAAGAGATGAAAGACTTAAGGCATGGATGAAGGAATCTGAATTGGTTTTACAAAATTCTGAAGGTGAAGACGTTATTTATAATAACAGGAATCATTTATTAAATAAATTTGGAATTTATGGATTAAAAACAGGATTCCATGTACAAGCTGGATATAATATGATTGTTTCAAGTAAAATAGGAAATCTTGAAATTATCTCAGTTACACTTGGAAATAAAAGTGATGACGCAAGAACCAAAGATCAAACGCAAGAGTTTACTCAGCTTGAAAAACGTATGATTCCAGTCTACAAGGCAGGACAGGAAATTGGAAATAAATTTAGAATAAAAGGCACAAAAGAGAAAAAAATAGCAGGTGTATTATCAACTAACGTGTATCAGATTGATAATACAAACTATAAATTTGAAGTGAAAGATCTAAAAATTACAACTGAAAATGGTATTTCAAAAGGAGATGTAATTGGTAAGCTGGAAGTTTTGTCAAATGATAATGAACTTGTAAATACAGTTGACATTATAGCATCAAATGATTATAAACAATTATCAGTATTTGGACGTATTTTAAGATTCGTAACATTTGGATTAGCATAAAAAATAATAAAAAACCTCTAAATAATATATGAAAAATAAATATATATATCTAGAGGTTTTTTTCAATAAGATTTTAAAACATTAGCAACAGATTTAATATTCAACAGTTTCTGAAACTCTTTAATAAAATTAAATAACTTTAGAGTTAAGTATTATAAATTACATAAACTTTATTTCAATACGTCTATTTACTGATCTTCCTTCCTCAGTATCATTTGAAGCAATTGGGTTAGCATCTCCATTTCCTTTGGTTTCTATTATTTTTTCAGGAGCAAGACCTAATTCTATTAATTTTTCTTCTACACTTTCGGCTCTTCTTAACGATAATTCTCTGTTGTACTCTTTAGTACCTTTAGAATCAGTATATCCAGTAATCGAAATTTTATGATTTTTACTCTCAATATAATTTTTTAATTTTTCTAGTACAGGAGTATATTCTTCTTTTATCGTAGCACTATTAAAATCAAATTTTAACGCATTTGCATCTAATACGATAATGTCATTCTCTTTAATCTTATCTTCTTTAGTATTTAAATCATCTATATTTACTCCTTCTATTTCAACAGCAGTTGTTTTCATTGCATTATTACGTAAATTTGATGTTGTAATTTTTTTAGCTGTTGATGGTGCGGACACTAATAATACAGATAACATTGCAGTTATTTTTGATTTTTTTTCCATATTTTCCCTCTCTTTCTTTTCTATTATTTATTTATTTTTTTATTTAATTATTACTTTCTAATAATAATTGTAACATATTTTTTTTAATTTTCATAGTAATTTTTTCAGAATTATAATTATTTTAATTATTAAATATTTATATGTTTAAGTTCTTTTAATATCAAATTATTTAAACAAATCTATCATCTGAATAAAAAATAATTAAGATATTCAAGTTTAACTTTAAAGTAAGTTTTATATATGAAAGTTTTTTTATATATTTCAAAAATAAAAAACATTAGATTATATCAATTTTCTTGATTTTCCAATGTTTTTTATATTTTATAGCCCCGCCCCAAATTCAAATCCTTTTCCAGAATATTTAAATTGTGCGTTCTTTTCTGGGAATGGTGTCACTCCAAATTTTAATGAAACTACTGGATAATAACCTAGTTTTTTGTTATTTGGCTTATCCCATTTCATTCCTGCTCCGATTTCCCATTCTATATTTTCAAATCTATGACTTAAAGTTGCCATTCCTAATGTCAACTTATTAACTTTTTTTGCATACCATGAACTTTCGTAAATTTCTGGATCTGATGCTTTTGAAGCTCCATTTTGAACATATTGGAATGTTCCTCCAATCCACCACGGTTTATCAGGATCCCTTGAAAACATATATTTTCCTTCAAATTCGTGTTTTCTAAAATCAAATGTGCTGTTACGAGTTGAAGCTTTTCTGTAAATTCTATCTGGACGTTCCATTATAAAAGCATATCTTAAAAACATTTTTTCCAAATATCCACCTTCAACTTTGAAACTTAAATCATTAATTCTTTTAACACCTTTCATTCCAGTCGGATTTGTCGCGTCTGAACCATCAATTTGCATATCCATTCCTATTTGAAAATATTTTTTCTGACTTCTCAAATTTTGTAATTTTGTATTAAAATCATTTAAACTAAATTTATTTTGACGGTAGTTTTCTTCTTCCACAAAACTTTTATATGCTTCTTCTTCTTCATTGCTTAAAAATAGCCTGTCATCACTATTAACAACAATTTTATCAATAGCAGATTTATTTGAATTATTAATAGAAAATTCCTGTGTATTAGAATTTTTTACCATATTAATATTGTTTATTTGATTCTCAATTTCAGAAATCTCAGTTTTCTTTGTTGTTTCTTTTTTTTCTAAATCAGCTGCAAATCTAGGTTTGGCATTATTTTCATATTTATATAAAAATCCAATCGTTGTATAGTCCTTTCCACGAATATATCTGTCATCTGCCGCGTTCATCGGCGTATTATTAATATCCCTGTATTCTTTTTTACCAAATCCAAAATTTATTTTGAAATAATGATCTGATTCAAATTTTTTATTTTTCATTTTTGAAGTATCGTAAACAAATCCAAATCTGTTGTAGTCTGTTTTTAATTTTAAGGCTGGATAACCAAAAGTAGCATTATTCCCAAAAATATCATTTGTTTTATTTCTAGATTTTGTATATTCAACTCCCCATTCATTAAAATTAACTCCAAGACTTCTTTCTTTTAAAGATTCCTTATATATTCTTTGATTCCATCCAAGACTTGTATTATACGGGAATAATTGTTTATTTTTATCTGTAAATTTATATAAAAAATTATCTCCCGCATTTGACAAATATCCGTATTGAATTTCCCTATTAAAGTTTCTTTCTGATCTGAAGTTTTCAAATTCATATTCTTCATTATTTTCAAAATCAAAACTAACAAATCTTTTATTTGCGATATCAGCTTTCAAATAATTTCTAACATATCTATTTTTTAACCAGTCATATTTAAAATGCCTGTCATCTCTCATTGTTAAATTATAATTAAAAGTAACATTTCCAATATGATAATTAAAATTATTTTTAAATCCTAATGCATTTGTTGGAACTTCTACGATATCATAGCCATTATATGTTGCACTTCCTGCATTTGTCCTTTGAAGAGTTAATATTGCATCATTTGTGACTTTTACATCATATTTATTATTTCTTTTGGCTGTATTGTCAAAAAATGTTGTATACAATCTTGTATCAAGGGTAAAAATTGTCATTGATGGACTTTGTTTTATTGTGTCTCCGCTGGCATCTCTTGCAACCTTATAACCTGACTTAGAATCTAGATCTTCAACTTTTCGTCCATTTACAAAATCTGGTACTGCCAAATTGCTATAATCACGATTTTCAAATGCCATATTGTATCCAATAAAAGAATCCTTGAATGGAATATCAATTCTGTCATTTCCTACGTTAAATTTTTGCGATCTGTATTTTTCGTAAATAATCTTTTTGGGACGACGAATTTTTTCATTATCTTCGTATATTTCATAAATTCTGCTTTCATCAGTCGTTAATGGGTTTAAGAATAATGCGTTATAATTTTCATTATCACGTGTATAATCATATTCGTATTCTTTCTTTCTTATATCAATCTGTTTCACTTGTGCACCAAAATATAAAGTATTTGTCAAATTTTGATACTGTGTTCTAGGTTTGTAACCAAAAAAGTCGCTTTCCTTGAATGGATAATAATTTCCGAAAGTCAATCCCCATTCATTTCTTCTGTCATAAGCAACATTTTGTACCCAGTGAATAGTTTTATCATCACCACGATCACGCATTCCTTTAAGTTCACCATATTCATCCTTATCTGAATCCAAATAATTAAATTTTATTTTGGGTCCTCTAAGATTAATTTCATAACTTCTTTTTTTTCTGTATGAATTTAAATCTCCAACATATCCTGGATTAATATCACGAAAATCTTCATTATCGATTGTTATTCCCATATCCTTGTTTCCATTTGTATATTTTATACTTTTGTATAAATCGACATCGGTTCTACGTGGATCTAGATCTTCGTCTTTCATAATTTTATCATTTATTTCGGTTAGAGCTTTAAGTGCATGCTTATCTTGAGTCCAGTAATATTTAGCATTTAGTTCTCCATTTTGTCCGAGTTCCTGATTTATGTTAAAATCCCAGAAACCAATATGTTTATATTTATCTACAAATGCAGTATAATCATCTTTTAATTCTGTTCCATTTACTGCATACATCAAATTTGTTGTAATATTTTGATAATTTAAATTCCAGATTCCATATCCTGCATCATAAAATTTCATATTTTCTTTTTCTTTTTTGGGAGTATTTTTCACTTTATGATTCCATTTGAAATCCCATTCCTTTTTATGATTTCCTATAGGAACTACAACCCTATTTATAAATATATTTCCAGAATTATTTCCCCAAAAAGAATAATCATTTGAAAATTTTAATGCTAATTTCTTTTTAGTACTTAGCTCAAAATCTACAAATCCTTGAGCGAGCGGACCTAAATCATAGTCAAATCCCATAATTCCAAAAAAACCTCTATCACTATCCATACCAATATATGGAAATAATGTTGCCCTTTGTGTATAAGGCTTTAATGAAGTTACATAATATGGCAATTTTAACCACGTCTTTCCACCTGCAACAATTCCAATATTTCTAGCTATAGCTTTTCTGTTTGGATAAATTTCGAGTTCTTCTGCATTTATTTTATAACTTGGGTTTTCATAAGGACTCGTTGTAAACCATCCATTTTTTATAAAAATCCGTTTATTTCCTTCAGCCAAAGTTTCTTCTCCGCCATAACGTAATTTTAAATTAGTGTCATAACTTTCAGAATTAAATATTTTGGCTAATTTTGTATCCATATCAAAAATAAGGTTATCAGCTTTTATAATCTGAGAACCTTGAGTAAATTCAACATTTCCGGATCCTGAAATAATATTTCTATTAGCAATCTTTTTTAGTTTATCTGCATTTATTGTATAGTCTCCGTATCTTACAGTAACGTTACCTTCAGTCTCTATTTCTTCTGTTTCCAGATTTATTGTAGATTTTTCTGTTTCCAAATCTATAATTTCTCCAGCTGCCTTTAATTCGCTGAAAAGTATAATATAAAACAGTAAAATAAACAATCCTTTATATTTTATTCTTTTCATATTTTCAACCTTTTATTATTAAATGTAGTAGTCATTTTAAAATCAAACTTAAAATTATAACCATTCTACCTAAACCCCAAGGTTATTTATTTAGTAGATCGATTTTCAGGGGTGTGAGTGTAGTTCGATTTTGATAGGATTAGAGCATAATTTGCTAAATTATACCATATTTTTATTGTTATAACAATTTATTTTATATTTGAAACTTTTTAAGTAATTTTATTCTTACAAATTATATTTTTTCCAAAATAATGCCATTTTTTCTATATTTGCAATTACTAATAATATATCACTTTCACTTATTGCAGTATTTGGAAGAGGCATAATATTTAATTCTTCTTTGCTTTTTATTCCAATAATATTCATTTCGTACTTATTTCTCAAATTTAATTCTATAAGATTTTTCCCAACAAAATCCTTTGGTGCTTTTATTTCAAACATTCTATATTTTTCTGAAAACTTAAAATGTTCTGTTATATTTGGTCTTATTACTCCAAGTGCTGTTTCTTTGGCCATTGTTTCTTCTGGGTAAACAACCGATGTCGCTCCAATTTTTTTTAAAATTTTACCTTGTAATTCATTCTTTGCTTTGCAAATTATTGTTTTTATTCCTATTTCCTTTAAAATTACAGTAATAAATACGCTAGACTGAGTATTTTTGCCAATGCATACAAAAGCCGTATTAAAATCATCATTAACAACCTTTTTGATTGAATTTTCGTCTGTTACATCCAATGTAATTGCATCACTTGCAATTTCATCATCAATTACTTTTTGCACACGTTCTTCCTGTTGATCTATCGCGAGTACCATTTTACCATTTTCATATAATGTCTGTGCTATACTTCTACCAAATGTTCCGAGTCCAATTACTAAGTATCCTGCCATTTTTCACCTCTTTTTTATCCTATCAAAATATCTTCTTTTGGATAAACATATCTTCCTTTTGAATTTTTAACTTTAGACAATGCCAATGCTATTGTTAATGGTCCTACTCTTCCAACAAACATTGTAATCATAATTAATAATTTAGAAATATCCGATAATTGTGGTGTTAAATCTCGCGATAATCCCACCGTTCCAAAAGCAGATACTAATTCAAATCCTAATTCTATAACTCTTATATCTTCTAGCCAAATTAATAAAAATAATATTACAACAACATACATAATTGATATAAAAACAATAACCATAGCTTTATTATATATTTTCCAGCTAATTCTTCTCTTATTGTATTCCAAATGTTCCTTATTTTTTATAGTTGTAACTATCCCAAAAAGTATCAATCCAACTGTAGTAGTTTTTATCCCACCACCTGTTGAGCCAGGTGAGGCTCCAATAAACATTAATACTACAAACAAAAAAACTGTAGGTTCCCGCAGTTCAGCTATGGAAATTGTATTAAATCCAGCTGTTCTTGTTGTTACACTTTGAAAAAAAGCAGCTCCTATTTTTTCAAAAAATGGCAATGTTCCTAATGTTTTATTATTTGAATACTCTAAAATAAATGTTAAAATTGTCCCAAATATTATTAGAAAAATTGACATTTTTATAGCTATTCTTGTTGTTGTTGTAAGCCTTCTATCTTTTTTTAGAAAATATTGATAAATATTAAGAATTGCTGCAAAACCTATTCCGCCAAAAAAAATTAACAATGGAATTATAGTATTTATGATTACACTGTTTTTAAAATCACTTAAATTATTTGTAAATAATGCAAATCCAGCATTACAGAATGCAGAAATAGAATGAAATATTGAATAATAAATCGCTTTCTTATAATCAAATATTTGTATAAATTTTAAAAACAATATTGCAGCCCCGATAATTTCTATTGTAAAAACTGTTATCAAAACTTTTTTTACAAATTTTTGTATTTCAAATGTCGTATTAGCATTTATATCTTCCTGTATCAGCTTTTTTGTAAAATATCCCATTTTTTTAGAAATCATCATTACAACTATTGCTGAAAATGTGATAATTCCTATTCCGCCAAGCTGAATTAATATCATAATAACTGTTTTTCCAAATAAATTATAGACTTTGCTCACATCATTTACTGTAAGCCCTGTTACACAGACAGCCGATGTTGCAGTAAACATACCCTCAAGCAAATTTGTCTTTTGTCCATTTTCTGTTGCAATTGGTAAAGAAAGTAAAAAGCCGCCTATTAATATAATTATTATAAATGACGCTAATATTATTATATATGGTGATATTTCCTTTTGTTTCTTTAACATCAGAATCGCCTAACTTTCTTTTTTAAAAACTTTTTTCGATTTCCAATTTTTAATTTTTTAAATAACCCAGAAATCAAATTCTTCAATCATATTTTCATATGTTTTGTCTTTTGCCAGTAAATTTGTAAATTCCCTAAAATCTTCGCCAGTTTTTCTTAGATATTCATCATTTCCAACCAGTTCTTCAATTTTATCTCCTATTCTTTTCCATGCCTTATTAAGCTCAGGTATGACTTTTAGCCCTTCTTCTGTTATCTTAGTAAAAGAATTCTTTCCTGATTTTTCTCTTTCTACATATCCTTTTGAAACTAATTTATCTACAAACCTTGTAACTGTTGATGGAGCTATTGCTAAAGCTTCTGATATTTGATTTACTGTGAGACCATTCTTTTCTTCTTTTAATATAATCATTAAAAAAGCATGAGTTGGATAAATACCCAGATTTTCAAATGATTCTTCTGCTATTTTGTTAACCATTCTAAACATTTTTGAAATCGTAAAATAAATACACTTTTGAATTTCTATCGTTCCTTTGCTATTCATAAATTTTTTTACTCCTTTATTTTTTATTTATTTATTTTTTACTATATATTTTTCCCAACAGAATACCCATGTTAATTTAATAATAATATACACAGGAATCGCAATAAATGCACCGCTGATTCCAAATAATGCCCCTCCAATCAAAACTACCAGAAGTGTTGTAATTGGATGCATTTCCACTGATTTTCCTGTAAGCCATGGTTTTACAATGTTCGCTTCTATTGTCTGAACAATTGTAATTAAGACCACTATCAAAATTACCAGCTTGAATGATTTTGTAAAAGCATACAGTATTGCTGGAATCAATCCAATAAATGGTCCTATAAACGGAATTACATTTCCAAATCCTACTATTACTGAAAAAAGCATACTGTAGTCCATTTTCAGAAAATAAAAAATTATAAATGATATAATTCCTACAATCATACTGTCTAACGCAGTTACTAGAATATATTTTCCAATAGTTTCATCCATATTTTTTATTAAAATAATCAAATCTTCTCTTCCAATATTTCTAAAAAAACGTTTGACTCCATTTTCAATATTATCATAACTGAAAATTAACATTATTGTAAAAATAGGTGTCATAAATAACAGACTGAATGTACTGCTTATTAAGGAAAAACTTGAACCTAAAACTTTTATGGCATTTGATATAATTATATCTTTAGAACTCATAAGAGAACTTCGTAAATCAATATTGTTACTTTCTAAAAATCCAAAAAAGTTATTTTGCAGTTTATCCTGATTTTTTAAAAGGAAATCTATAAGACTGGAAACTTGTTTTGTAATAATTGGTACAATTGTTAAGATTATATATAGGAAAATTATGAAAAATACTGATAAAACCAGTAAAATCGCAAATGTCCTATTTAATTTTATTTTTTTCTTTCCTTTATGTTTATTATCTGTTTCAAAGCCAGCAACTTCCTTTTTTTCACTTATCATGTCTATAAATGGCATAAGACAATATACTATTACAAATGACAAGATAAACGGGAAAATCGTACTTATTACCAGTCTTATCGGTTTTGCAAAATAATCATAAACTTTGAAAAACAGCAATATCGCCAGAAGTACCAATACTGCTATAATTAAAAGATTTCTTAACTTCAGAAAATTTTTTTCATCATAAAATTTCATTTAATTTTTTATCCTTCCGTTTTTATCCAAATGATTTTTCACTTTTCCTATTAAATACAATATCAATCGGACATCCTTCAAATCCGAAATATTCCCTTAATTTATTTTCAATGTATCTTTGATAAGAAAAATGTATAAGTTCTGGATTGTTTGCAAAAAATACGAATTTTGGTGGTGCCTGACTTACCTGTGTAGCATAATTTATTTTTACAGCTCTTCCTTTTCTTGTAGGCACTGGATTCTGTGCTATCATTTCAGCTAAGATCTGATTTAACAATCCTGTTGTTATTTTTTTGTGATATTCTTCGTTAATAAATTTAGCTTGCTCCAGAATATTTAATGTTCTTTTCCCTGTCAATGCTGAAATTGTAACAATTGGCGCATAATCCAGAAATGCCAAGTCAGCTTTTACAAGCTCAGTAAACTCTTTCACACTATTGTTATTTTTTTCAATCAAATCCCATTTATTAACTGCAATAATAATGGGCTTTCTCTCCTCATAAATCATTCCTGCAATTCTTTTGTCCTGATCTGTCAAAAGCTCTGTCGCATCAAGCATCAGCACACAGACATCAGCCCTTTTTATCGCTTTCATTGCCCGAAGTATGCTGTAATATTCGATATCATCTTCCACTTTGGATTTTCTACGAATTCCAGCTGTATCAATTAAAGTATAAGTTTCTCCATTGTATCTAAGGCTTGAATCAATTGAATCTCTTGTAGTTCCCGCAATATCACTTACAATCGAACGTTCTTCATTCAAAAGTTTATTTACAAGCGAAGATTTACCAGCATTTGGTCTACCAAGAATCGCAATATTAAGTCCATCTTCAATTTGTTTTATTTTTTTATCTTCAAACTTTTCAATTACTGCGTCCAGTAAATCTCCCAAATTTGTCTTATGTTCCCCAGAAATTCCGATAACTTCCTCAAATCCTAATCCATAAAACTCAAAAATATTTTCCTGATCACGCAGATAATTGTCAATTTTGTTTACAGCGACAACAACTTTCTTATCCTGTCTTCTAAGTACTGTTGCCACATCTTCGTCAAGTCCAGTAATTCCAGCTTTTCCATCTACCAGAAATATAATCACATCCGCCTCGTCAATTGCAACTTGTGCCTGCTGCTTAATTTTCCCCATCATAAAATCTTCTGTCCTAGGCTCAAGACCTCCAGTATCCACCAGAATAAATTCCTTTCCTGACCATTCTATTTCACGATATAGCCTGTCTCTTGTAACTCCAGGCTCATCTTTTACGATGGATAGCCTATCTCCCACCAACTTATTAAATAACGTTGATTTTCCCACATTAGGTCTGCCAACAATTGCTACAGTGTGTTTCATTTTTCCTCCATTTTATTATATATATTTTATGTCTTAATAATTCTCAAAAACAATATTATATTTATTTTATCATATTTTTGGCATTTTTATTAGTTTTTTTTAACGAAAAGAAAAACTTTTAGAAATTATTCGGAATCTTTTTTTATTGAACTAATGGAATTAAGTGTCTTTAAAGTTTGTATACACACTTTGATTTTATAACATTAATCTGATAAAACTAAATAAATATACAATTTTGCTATATATTTTATACTATTTCCCGTTTAAATAGCGAATGTTTAATAAATTTTGAATTACATACATTTAGTAAGGAATTAAAACTTTTTGTCCTTAACATAGTTTCTATTTTATAATGGGATTTAGTATTAATTTTATTTTTCACTATTCAGTTAGTAAAAAACTGCACCTCCAATCTTTATCCCAGATTTTCAGGTACAGTAAATTAATTAAAAATAATTTTATTTTTTGAAAAATAATTCAATAACTCTCAAAATACAAAAAGTAATTCCGCTAGCAATAACAGGCCCTGCCGCAATTCCTTTGAAAAACACAACTCCCATTATTGTTCCAATTACTAGAGCGACTGTAATTTCAGGCTGCCCCGAGAGTAATCCTACTCCTTTTGAAGAAAGGATGGAAACAGAAATTCCACTTATAATCGCAACCCATCCAATCGGAGATTTAAAGGCATTTAATAAATGAGAAAAACCAATTTCTCCTGTAGCAATAGGAATTAAAATAGCAACTGTGATTACTAAAACACCCCAATTTATACCTTCTTTTCTAAATTGAATCATAAAATTTTGAATATCAATTCCTTTTAATTTATAATTTTCTGTGATATTAAATAAAACTTTTAAAATTAACACAAAAATTGTTGCATAAACTATAGATTTATTCTGTGTAATTGCACCAACTAATAAAATTAGCCCTAAAAAAATAAAACTTTCCAAAATTTTTCCTTTCTATTTTTGTTATTTTATACTAAATTCCATTTAAAAAATAAAAATTATATTTTAATTATTTGATAACAAAAGACCAAGAATCCCTTGCTAAAAAAAATTTTAATAAATTCATTATTTACAATGGGAAAATAGTACTATTTAATTTGTTCTAAAATAAACGGATCCTTTATTTTAGTGTCTTCTGCAAATAAAATGATTTTACTCATAATTTCAGCTGTTTTGGGATCTTCATCAACAAATGGTAGAAATATCCTTCCTCTATGCTGAGAATGTATTGGAAGTACATTTATTTCAGCTCCTGCTCTCTGATGAACTACTCCACTTCCCAGATGAACTGTGTATTCTGCACGTTCGCCTTTTATTATAGCATGTTTTTCAGTAAATGTAATATTTTTAAGTTTAAATAATTTAAGATTAAACTCAACAATAGCTTTTCTCATTTCAACAGTCGAATGACTAGCTTCAGGATCAACACCGCCAACATGAGCTACACTTACAGCCAGATCCACATCTCTCATTACTTCTGTAAAGATTAAATCAGGAATATCATCTATAAGCATCGGTTTAAAGGTCTTTCTGTCGTAAAAACAAACCCATTCAAGTGTTGGAGCTTCAATATCAGATGGAGAAAACCAGTCTGCCATTGCATAAATTTTTGCTATAATATTATTTTTATAATAAATTTTTTGCAGCCCTTCTTCATAATCAGCAACCCATCTTCTATTTTTTAGTACAGCAACAGTTTTATTTGGCTGAATTTGATGTCCAGCATATCTTAATGAATTTTCCTTGCCTTTTTCATCCTGAGTTTTTATATAAATTTCTCTAAATATCTGTTTAAACGGCTGTTTTATCTGTTTTGTGAATAGGTCTTGCTGGTACTCGCTCCATTTTCCACTGTTATACAAATCAAGAGCATGAGCAATTTTTAACACTTGACTTTCTTCAAGTTCAAGAATTTCTCCATTTACAGTTACAAGAGTACCATCACTGTAGTAACCAAGATTGTTTTCAGATTTGAAAACGAGAGTGTCCAGCAATGGTGAAATTACAGGATTTTCCATTAGATTTTTTATTTCATAATTGTAGAATTCTGTACCGTCTTCCATTGCCTCTTCTAGCATTTTTTTAGAACGTCTATATTGTTCCTTCAAATTTTTATTAACTTCCTTAATTTCTTCAATATATTTATTTTTCTTTAGTTTTACTGGCATTGTTTTCAAAGTTTTTCCATTTTTTTCAAAAACTGTTTTAGTTTGTCCAAATTCATCAATTTTTATAAACACCGATATTTCGTCAATTATTTTTGGCTCAAAATATTTTTGCATTTCATTAATTAAAGCTGTTTCCATACTCCAAATTAAACGAATTACATCTGAATATCCAGCATTTCTTGATAAATTTTCAAGCGATATTTCAAAAGCCTTTGCCTCGCTTGCCCGACGCTGAGCTCCAAACTGCTTACTTTCTTTTAGAAATTTCTGCAAAAATTTGTACCTATGAAGTAAATCTTTGTCACGAGCCTTTTTTAATGGAATTAATGAATAGCTAGCAACCAAGTCTTTATTTCTCTTGTCTTGAATCTTTGTTTCAGTTTCCTTTAATTTTAACTTTCCTTGTACAGCGTCTGCAAACATTCTTGCCCGTGAATGCTTTGCTCCATCTGATACATATTTTGCCGCCTCATAAAGCATCTCAAATCGTTTTTTCCCCAATTCTTTATAAGCAGACTTGAACCAGTCAATATCAAAAGCTCCCACAGCCAAATCTTCAACTGAAATAGGAGTATATTTGGCAAATAGACTTTCCATATTTTTAGACACATCACTTATATGAGCATGAAAATAGTAACAGGCACTTTCCATTCCTTTCCAGCCTAAATATTTCTGAATAAGTGGTATCCAACGTGGTGCATACATTGCCACTTCTATAAGCCGCTGTTGACTAATTTTGCTTCCTTTTATTTTTTTAGCAAATAGTTCACTGGTATCTGTTTTATCAGGAATACTGTTTTTCAAAAGATGACTCAAATTTGATTTTTTGGAATCATCACTGTAATAATAGGAATAATAACCACCTCTTTCCAGCTTTTCATTACCCAGTGCCATCAAAATCTTGATAAGATTGTCAACACCTTTTACAATCGGTATCTGATGAATCGTATTTGAGTATTCCACAGGATTCTCCCCTCTTTTAAACTCTGAATCCAAAATGTAGTCAATTATTTTTTGCCCTTCTGTTCTAAAAAATTCCATAACTTTCTGTTCATCTTGATTTTTTTTAGAATCTTCATTATTATAAATAAAATTACACAAAGTTCTTATATTATCCTTTACGTTTCCGCGATTAAGTACTTCAATATAAAACTCGTCTTTTGTAATAATTCCTTTTGTTACAGCAAAAGCAAATTCATAAAGTGAAATGAGTTCGCCATTTAATTCTCCATTTTTCTTTTGTATATAATTGTACATTTTTTTATAAATTTCATATTTTAGGATAAACTGCTCACCAAATTCCTTCTCATTTGGATAATATCCCATATTATTTTTAGCCTCTCGAAAAATTAGGTTATTGTCAAAAATGCTTGAATACATTTCTTTGGCGTCATCTCTTCCCCAATGATTTTTCCCCTGCTTTGTCAAAATCTTGCTTTCATCCAAGTGATTGTAAACATAAGAAAATACAGTTTTTCCAAATTTATAACAATATTTTTTATTTTTTTCTTCATTTTTGTATTCATTTATAAGCAGATGTATAATTTGAGATATTTTTCCAACTGAATAATAATATCCTTTATTTACCTCAAAATGTTTTAAATCATTATTTTTTCTTTGCTCAAATATTATTTTTTCAATTAGGTTATTTGCACCAAATCCAAGCATTTCATTCGTATAGTTTAAATATTCCTTTGCTGAAAATCTTTCCTTTGTGAATAAATACAGCTGATATAGCGTTTTAAAATCCTTAATTTCTGTTTTGTAAAATTCCCGCCATACTTCCTCCAGTGGATAATCCTCTAATTTCTGATTTCCATAATCGTATTTTCTATCCGAAGAAAAAATAGGAGAAAATGTATTAGAAAGCAAAGCTTCTTCTCCATAAACAGTTTTGTACTCATAATTTTCGTATTTCACATACAAATCGTTTAATTTTTTTACAATTTCCAAAAGTTCATCAATAGACTTTGTAAATATTTTTTTTATATCTAATTTTTCCTCTAAAAATTCTTTATTTTCAAAATTTGGCTCATAATCAGTGTTATATTTAAGTGCCTCATTAACAGCTTTTTTCTCTTCCCTATTAATTTCATTAATTAAAACAATTTCACTTGAAGTAGGCTCTTTCACAAGGTTTACATACTTTTTCAATGTTTTCACATCGTCTTTTTTCTCATTTTTAGCCTTCAAAATCAAGTCAAATGCAGCGAGTCGTTTATTTACATCCTTTGTCTTTATAAGATTTTCAACACTTTCATAAAATGCCGTCTTTTTCTGCAAATAAAGTAAATTAATCAGATTTTTACGAACTTCTGAAGTTTTTAACTTTAGCATTCCTTCCATTTCTTTACAATATTTTTGGACTAAATTATGTTTTTTAGCTATTTCAAAGGCTTTATTAGTTACTGCACCGTCTTTTAAACTATCAATCACAAATTTTGCATGATTTTCATTCTCAAATTTTTGAGCAACAAGCTGTAGAATATCCTCTTTTGTATAATAATTAAGAAATTTTGCATAATCCAAAATTTTATCAATATATTCACCTTTCAAAAATAGCGATATTATAGCCATTTTATCAGCAATTGCCACTTTATACAAAGTAACTGAATACCATGGAAAAATACAAGGCGAAAAATCCTTTCTAACTTTTGTCATTTGTTTAACTAAATTTTCAAATATTCCAAAAAACTCTTTTGCCTCATCTTCATTTTCAAAAAAATCAGTCAATTTAACTTTTCCATTATTTATTCTCTGAAAAATTTGATAAGTATTTACATTTCCCACAAGATTCCCTGAATAACATGCATAAATTTCCAAATCATCGGGATTTTTCTGAATAACTTTTTTTGCAATTTTTTGAGATAATTTTGGATTTTGAATAATATCAAGGTAGTAGGAAGCAAGCAAAACAGTGTGGCGTTTTCCAGTATTTATAAGTTTTTCAATCGCTTTTACAGCCATCGAAACATCTTCTCTTCCTTTTTGCCAAAGCCCTAGCAAAACTTCCACATTGTCCTCACTTTTCAAAAGCTCATCAGCATATTTCGGATTTTCCACGAGTTTATTGATAATCTCAATTTCCTTTTTGCTAACTCTGTCTGCATACATTTCTCCAATTCCAGTCCATGTTGCCAAAGCTCTTTTTACTGATGAAAAACGTAATAAATCATTATCATAAACAATTTTAAACATATAATCAAAGTTTTCAGCAGTTCCACCATCCATCGTTTCGCATATAGCCTGTCGTAGCCCTTCCTGAAGCTTTGCAGCCAATAGTAATTTCCCAACTAATTCTACAAGCTCGCGATTATTTGACGAAAAAATTGCCCTAAAAGTTGTATAATCTAATACAAATGTATTGTTATCACTCAAAATCATTTCTTTCAAAAACTCAATAACTTCTTTATTGCTTCTATTAATTTCAGCTAAAAGATAAGATTCTGCGTCAATATTCCCATACTGTTTCGTATCATACTCTTTTTTCAAAATTTTCATAATATCCAATTCCAAAATATGGAATTCCACAAAACGTGTCAAAATATCCCACATATCCCGCAAATGATCTCTATAATTTGAACTTAGTATCATTTTTCTATAATATCCTTTTGTATAAGGAGTTTGTACAGTTTTTTCACAAACTTCAATAAAAAGTTCCCTAAAATACTTTCCTATCATCACATCCAAAGCAGGATAAATTTCTTTTGGAAAAATATCTTCAAGCCTAACATTTTTAACATTTTTAATTTTCTTTTTTATTTCTACAAGCGCAAAAATTTCATACTCATATTCTCCAGTTTTAACAGTACCTTTCAATGCATTTTCAATAAATTTTCGACTTTCTGAATTTAATTTTTCCTTTTCCTTTGACAATTTCATTCTGTAACTATTTTTCAATTTGTCAGGAATACTGTAATCTATTACCATAATAAATTCTCCTTATAAATTATTTATTAAATATTTATTTTAAAACATTTTTCTCAATCTAGTTTTTAAACTACTTTATTTAATAACAGTTTTTCCTAATATTTTTTATTTTAATCATTGGCGAATATTAATTACCACATTCTCCCAGCTAACATCGTAAGTCTAACAAATGTCAACTCGTCATTCTCGTTCAAATTTACCTCACTATGTATTTCTCCCACTTCTTCATCATTCACAAAAATTCTGTAAATTCCATCTTCATAACTTTGCAGTGCATTTTCAATCGCCTTTTCCAAATCCTGCTTTTGTTCATTATAATCTACCCCAAACGAAATTTTTCCAGCATCCGACAAATCATTAATTTTCTTATCAGTCAAATACGGAACAATGTCGTTTTCAGTAGAACCTTCATTAAATTTTTTCACATTTATTGTAACAAATTCTGTCAAAAGTTCCTTTACAGTCTTTATTTCTTCATTAATTTCGTATTCTTTCTTATCAATTTTATTTTTTTTCTTTCCAATTTGTTTTACATTTACATAAACTTTCATATTTTTTCATTCACTTTCATTATTTTTTTATATTTTATCATATATTCCTGTTATTTAACATTGCGAAAACTTTTAAAATAAGCTCGAATTTTCATAACTATAGAAAAAATATTTTAAAACCGAACTCAAAAATTATAACGATATTATTCAAAATCTAAGATTGTTTTATTTTTACGAGTTTAATTATATACTCGAACCCTTTTAAAATAGAACTGCTAAAAATTGAAAAATCTAGGGTTTGAGTAAAATAGTCATATCTTTTGAGTTCAGTTTTAAGGCAGTTTTACTATAAAACAAGAATTTAAAAATACTTATAAAAAAATCAGCCTTCATACAAAGACTGATAATTAATTATTATTTATTGTTTAGCTGTAAATATTTTTCTCCTTTTTCAGAAAGTTTATAAACCGTGCTATCCACATAAATATATTTTTCCTTTTTAGCTTTTTCAATAACTTTATTTAAAAATCCTTTATTCCAACGTAAATGATTATCAATAGTGTCAATTCCACATTCATCTTTTTCCTGCTTAGTATTTACATGGTTTGATAAATGGATTAGCAAAATTCTGACAGAAAAAGTCATTTTTTGAGTTCTTTTTCGATTTATTGTAAAAATAAGTCCTTTTTTGGGAGAAAAAATTAGTGTTAAAAGGAAAATTACTCCGATTGCAACTGCGATACTTCCTGCAATTGAAATGTCAAAAAATCTTGCAAAATGAAATCCAATGATACTTGCCACAGCTCCCAAAACGAGACTTAATCCTATCATTACTTTTAGCTTATCTGTTAATAAATACGCTGTAATTGGAGGCCCAATCATAAATGCAACCACCAGTATTGAACCTACTGCCTCAAATGAGGATACTGCTGTCATTGACACAAGCGACATTAGCATATAGTGAATTAATACTGGCTTCATTCCAAGTGTTATTGCAAGAGCCTTATCAAATACTGATATTTTTAATTCCTTGAAAAAAATAACGACAAAAGATAAGTTTATTAAAAATATTACAAAAGTTGTAACTAGCCCTTTTGCAACACTAAAACCAAATATCTGTACCCGATTAAATGGTGCGAATGCCAGTTCTCCCAATAATACCGAATCAACGTCCAAATGTACATTTCCAGCATATTTTGAAATCAAAATTACGGCAATACTGAATAGCAACGGGAAAACCACTCCAATTGCAGAATCTTCCTTAACAAGCCTTGTCGAATTAAGAAGTTCCACAAGGTAAACTGTTAAAACTCCAACTATTCCTGCACCTACTATTAACAAAGGAGAATTCAAATCATGAACTGCAAAAAATGCAACTACAATTCCAAGTAAGATAGTATGCGTAATCGCATCTGAAACCATCGCCATACTTTTTAAAACCAGAAATGTTCCCAAAATTGAGCAGGCACTTGCCACCATTATTGCAATTAACTGTATTTCAATTGAAAAATCCATAATTTATTTCCCCCTTTCCAAATTATTTATTTTAAAATTATTTAATCCAGCTTTTTTATTTTCAAGTTTTTCTCTAAATTCTTTTTTTCTTTTCTGATTTCTTATAATTTTAAATACAATCCCTCTTTTATTTGAAAAAAGAATACTAATAATTACGATTATGCTTATAATTATAACGATAACAGGCCCGGTAGGCAAATTACTTTCACTTATACTAATCAAAGTTCCAAGCAAACCTGATATTCCTCCAAAAAATGCTGCCAAAATTACCATGATTGAAAGTTTGTCTGTCCATTGCCGTGCAGCAACTGCTGGAGAAATAAGCATCGCACTTATTAAAATTACTCCTGCCGCCTGAATACCGATTATTACAGTAGTTACAATCAATATGGAAATCAATATTTCAATTTTTTTACTTGGAAATCCCAATGTTTTGGCAAAATCAGAGTCAAACGAAACAATTTTAAATTCCTTCCAGAAAAGAATAATTATAATTAAAAGAATAATCCCTGTAATGAAGATAATATTTACATCTCTTTTAATAAATGTCGATGCTTGCCCAAAAATAAATTTATTTAATCCCGATTTATTTGCACCTGGCAATTTATTCAAATAAGAAAGTAAAACTAATCCTAACCCAAAAAATACCGATAAAATCAATGCTAAAGCACTATCAAATTTTATTTTTGTATAATTTTGAATTAATTGAATTAAACCAATACATACAATTCCTGTTATTAAAGCACCTAGCAGTAAAATTTCTGTATTTTTTACATTTGTAAATAAAAAAGCTAAGCAAACTCCAGGAAGTGAAGCATGAGAAACGGCATCTCCCAATAAACTTTGCTTTCTTAAAACTGCAAAACAGCCAAGTATTCCTGAAACCATTCCAAGCAATAGACAACCAAGTGCAACTGTTCTGAATGTATGATCTGTTATAAGAAGATTTAATATATTCATTTTATCGCTCCTTTTCAATTTCAGACAGATTTCCATTATTTTGAGTTGCTTTTTTACTCTTATATGTTTTTTCAATATTTTCAGGAGTAAAAATTTCTTCCACAGGTCCAGAAGCTATAACAGACACATTTATAAATGTCACATAATCAAAATAATCCTTTACCGTCTGCAAATCATGATGAACAGCAATTACAGTTTTTTTCTCATCTCGCAATTTTTTTAAAATATTTACAATAGATTTTTCCGTTTTACTGTCGACACCTTGAAACGGCTCGTCCATAAAATATATTTCAGCATCCTGCACTAATGCCCGTGCCAAAAACACCCTTTGCTGTTGTCCCCCTGACAGCTGGCTTATCTGTCTGTCTGAAAACTCATCCATTTCCACCTTATGAATTGCTTCTTTCGTCTTTTCCTTATCAATTTTTCTAACTTTCTTTAACCACCCGACTTTTCCATAACGCCCCATTTCCACAACATCAAATACAGTAGTGGGAAAATCCCAGTCAACACTTCCTCTTTGTGGTACATAAGCTATCTTATCCCGCACTTTGCTATATTTTTCATCATAAAATTTTACTTCTCCAGTAACAGGCTTTAGCAAATCAAGCATTGCTTTAATTAAAGTAGATTTTCCAGCCCCATTCGGGCCTACTATAGCCATAAGAATCCCTTTTTTAATATCAAGCTCAACATCCCATAAAACAGGTTTATCCTCATAAGCTATCGTCAAATCTTCAACTCTTATAATAATATCATCAGAAACATTTTGATTCATTTTATTTTTCTCCTAAATTCTAAAAAGTATAACATAGCAAAACAACTTCTCAAGAATTTTTTATATTTATACAATAAAATAGGAATAATAAACAAAGTTGTTCTGCTATATTTTTTAATTATTTATATATTATTAATAAAAATAATTACCGATTATTTTAACGCATTTACAATTGTATCAGCATTTGCCTTAACTGTTTTAATATAAGTTTCAGAATTATGTGCTTTATCTCCCAATGAGTCTGAATACAATTCTCCACCTATCTTAACTTCTTTTCCTCTAGCTTTTACAGCTTCCTGCAATGCTTCTATACTTTTTTTCGGAACAGAAGATTCTACAAATATTGCTTTTATATTTCTTTGAACAATGAAATTAGCTAAGTCGCTTATGTTTTTTGTACCAGTTTCAGAATCTGTAGAAACTCCTTGTATTGCTTTTACTTGTAGTCCAAATTGTTCTCCAAAGTAGTTGAATGCATCGTGAGCTGTTACAAGAACTCTGCTTTTTTCAGGAATTTCATTAATTCTTGTTTTTACATAAGTTGTAAGTTCATTTAGTTCAGCTTTATATTTTTTTAGATTTTCTTTGTAGTAGTCGCTATTTTTAGGGTCAAATTTACTTAATTCAGCTTCTACAGCTTCAGCTTCTTTTTCCCATAATTCTGTATTGAACCATACATGCGGATCAGGAGTATTTTGGTCAACTAGATGAATTTTACTTTTATCCAGTTTATCTCCAACATTTAATATATTTTTGTTTTGAGAAGTTAATTTTTCAAAAATTTCTGTCATTTTACCTTCCAAATGTAGTCCACCATAGACTATAATGTCAGCATTTCCAAGTTTTTCAATATCTCCTGCACTAGCACTATACAAATGTGGATCTACTCCTTCTCCCATAAGTCCAGTAACTTCGACTTTATCTCCACCAATTGTTTTTACAAGATCAGAAAGCATTGTCGTTGTTGTCGTAACTTTTATTTTTTTACCGGATGTAGCTCCACCTTTTCCACAAGATATTAGTAGCATCATTGCTACACATACTGCGATTACTAAGTTTAATTTTGTTAATACGTTGTTTTTACTCATTATCTGTCTCCTCCAAATCTTTATTTTTTTTATAAACCTCAATCATATCTGCTGCATTAAAAGCCACTATTTTTTCATTATTTTGCTCACTTTTCAAATATATTGGTCCATTAAACGGATCTTTTCTTTCTACAATATATTTTTCTTTTAAATTTATATCCAAATCCCGTAGATAATCATATAATTCTATATTATCCTCCACACTTAATATAACAATTTCATCATCTTCCTCAGCTTCAGATAATTTTATAATATTTTCTTCATCCAAGTTTTCCAAATCATAGAAAATTGGACTGCCATGTGGACATTCCTTAGGATAAAATAAAAATTTTTCCAGTTTTTGGAGAAGTTTATCGCTCGTTACATGTTCCAGAATTTCTGCTTCTTTATGTACATCTTCTTTCTCATATCCTAGTTTTTCAAATAAAAAAACTTCCCAAACACGGTGTTTACGTATAATGTCTAATGCAAAATTATTTCCCTTTTCAGTAAGTTTTACTGTTTTTTTGTCAATAGTTAAATATTCATCATTTACCAGCTTTTTTATCATTTCGCTGACTGAAGCTGGAGAGATATTTAAATATTCTGCAAGTTTTTTATTGGAATATTCCTTTTTTTTCTTCAGAGTGTATATTCCCTTTAAATAATCTTCTATACTTCTGCTCATCCCAACTCCTTTCTATTTATTTAGCCTAGCCTAACCATATATTTAGGTCAGCCTAACAACAATATTATATTACCACCATATATTTAAATTGTCAAGATAGATTTAATAATTTTTTCAGATTTCAAAAAAAGCACACTTGCATTATTAAATGCTTGTGTACTTAAATAACAGAAAAATAAAATATTTAAAACTTAGATAAAACATGATTTCGAATGAATTATCCAAGTTTTTTATATAACTTTCTAAATCAATTTTAATGTTAATTTTCTCCATTTTTATTTTACAACATTTTTTTAAAATAAAGTGTAACTTTGGTTACAATAAAAAAATTCCTATTTTAAATTTTACTAAAAAATAATAGGAATTTTATTATATATTCAAAACTAGTTTGGTTTTATGGATATTTTACCATATTTTTATAATATTTACTAAAAATTTGTAGAAACAATTTTCATTTGAATTTTTTTTGTCTCATAAATTAATTCTTTTCATCATTATTATTTTTTGGAATAAATTTCCATAATGTTGGAACAAGCAATGTTACAGCAGTTGATTTTAATGCATCTCCTGGAAGGAAAGGCAATACACCAACCATGAATGCATTTTTACCTGGTAAAAATAATGATAATTGCAATGCACCTAATATCAAGATAATTGTACTAGAAAGTATTAATGAAAGAATTGTTTTTACGTAAGATTTTGTAACTCCTTTATCAGCTAAATATCCTAAAAGAATTGTAGAAACAATATATCCTAAAATATACCCTCCTGTTGGTGAAAATAAAGAACCTGCTTTAGCACCAGCAAAAATTGGAGCACCTAAACTACCTGCCGCAACATAGGAAAGGATTGTTGCAGTTCCTAATTTTCTGCCATATAGTAACGCCATTAATGTAACTCCAAATGTTCCAAGTGTTATTGGTACTGGAGTATAAGGTAATGGAATCATAACTTGAGCCATTAAACTCAAAAATGCTACTCCACCTAATACTAAAAGAACATTTTTTAAAATTTCTTTTTCTTTTGATTCAATTTTTACAATATTGCTAATTAAAGTATTTTGCTTCATAAGAAAACCTCCATAAATTTTATTTTTGTCAAATATTCCATAAATTGAATATACAAATGATTCATGAAATAATTTCCAAATTTTTCATTGTATTATAACACTTGTTATATAAAAAGTCAATTATATTTTGAGATAGAAATGAAGTCAAATACTTAAGAGCAAACAATAAAAATCACACTAAATTTCTCTTGGCTCTTTTTTTGAAATATTTTTGTTTGTGAGAGTTTTTCAATGTTTTTTTATTGGATTTCTACTTTGTCTTAAAAACAGAATATTAAAAAACTCTCTTTATAAGAAACGAAAAATCTGTTATTTAAATGGTAGAAAAAAATACTTTTCAATAAGATTTGTTGATTATATTCTAGATGATTTTCTCTAGTTAAGTACAAATTATTTGACCCTAAACATTTTATTCTATCTTGAAAAATAATATAATTGCTATTTGTTAGTTAAAATGATATAATTTGGACTAACTAATAATCTTAACAATATGTAAATCTATGAGGAGGAAAATAAAAAATGAAATTTTTAGACTTTTTGAAAAAATTTTTGATATTTTCATTAAAAGAAATATATTCATTCTTTTTAAAGATGTCGCTATTTATATTTGTAATTTTTATTATTGGAATTTCTGCAATTGCAATTTTTAGTTCCAAAGATAAAAATGAAAAAATGAAAAAAAGCTATGAATATATACTTTTTAATGTTTCTGACGTTACAGAAGATAAAATTGTCGGTTCAAATTTTTTATCAGATGAAAAATTATCATACATGGATATTTTAAATAGTTTGGATGATATTAAAAATAATAATCAAGTAAAAGGTGTTGTTATTGCTTTAGACACTATAAACTTATCATCTGCTAAAATTGAGGAACTAATTAAAAAATTTGAAGAATTAAAAGCAAATAATAAAAAAGTATATGCTTTTGGTGCTTATATCACAAATTCCAATTATAAACTGGCTTCCATAGCAGATGAAGTTGTTATGGTACCGTCCGCTTCAGCAAGCCTAGATTTGACAGGATATCATTATTCAGATCTTTATTATAAGGGGCTATTTGATAAGATTGGAGTAAATATGGAAGTTGTCCGTATTGGAAACTATAAGTCTTATGGGGAAGAATATATTGGAAATGATATGACGCCGGAATTACGTTCTGAATTGACAAGAATTTTGGAAAACAGATACAACAAATTTATTACTGATGTTGCTAAAAACCGTAAAGTTGATAAAAATGCTTTGAATAACGATATTGTAAATGGAAATATTACTAATTTAACACCATTTTCAGCACGTGATAAAGGTTTAGTTGATAAATTGGAACAATTTTCTACTTTTACAGAACGATTGAATATTCGTGAAGATAATATTGCAGATATTACAGATTACTATCAAAAAAGAGTACAATATGAAAAAACTGGAAATTCAAGAAATGGAACTATCGCTGTAATTTATGCTGAAGGTTCGATTTTATATGATGCAAACGGCGTTACAGAAGGAACTATTACACCTGACAATATTCTTCAAAAAATTGAAAAAGCTACACAAACTAAAAATTTAAAAGGGATTGTACTTCGTGTAAATTCAGGTGGAGGTTCGGCACTTGCTTCTGAAGTGATTTATCAGGAACTGTCAAAACTGAAGATTCCAGTTTATGTTTCAATGGCGGATACTGCTGCTTCTGGAGGTTATTATATCTCAACGGCAGGAAAAAAAGTCTTTGCAAACAGTGCTACGATTACTGGCTCAATCGGTGTAGTTTCAATGCTGCCTAAATTATACAATGCCCAAGATAAATATGGGGTTCGTTCAAATTCAATATCAAAAGGAAGATATTCCGATATTAATGATAGTTTTGCTCCATTATCAGAGGAATCACGTGCTAAAATCAGTCAATCAATGGAAGAAACATACAAAGAATTTAAATCACGAGTTTCCAAAAATCGTAAAATTGATGAAAATACTCTTGAAAATTATGCACAAGGGAAAATTTGGCTTGGAGATGAAGCTAAGGATATAAAACTGGTTGATGGGATTGCGAGCCTTGATGAAGTTATAAAAATTATGGCAAAAGATTTGAACTTACGTAAGAATTATGCTGTGGAAAATATTTATCTGGAAGAAGATTTTTCTCAAAAATTAAAATCCCTTTCAAATATGATTACAGCAAAATTCAATTTATCTGCACAACTGGAAAAAAGTATTCCACAAGCTAAAAAAGCATTTAATGAATACGATTTTGCAATGCAAAATCAAAATAAACCATTGTATTATTTAACATACAAATTAAATTTATACTAAAAATAAATTTTTAAACGGAGAAAATAAAAATTATTTATTAAAACTCCGTTTTTTATTTGATTTATAAAAATTAAAGGAAGTAAAATTAATGAAAATTCAAAATAAAACTGGTATTTATACAATAAATTATGATAAAATTGTAGGTTTTAAAGAGAGGGTAACGAGGTTTACAGTCAAATTTAGCTTTAAAAAAAATTTAAATTCTAAAGAAAATCCGAAAGAAGATTTTGCACATTTACACGATACGGGACGATTAACAGAATTACTTATTGATGGAGCTGAACTACTGATAAAAGAAGCAGACAGAAAAAATCTGAAACGTAAGACAAAATGGGATGTTATTGCGGTAAAAGTTCATGGAGAAATTATTCTTATAAATACAGCTTTTCATCGTTATATTACAGAATCAATATTTCATAATGAAAAAATTTCTCCTTTTGAAAAACCTTTATATATAAAGCCAGAAATTAAATATAACAACAGCAAATTGGACTTTTATCTGGAAACTGAAAAAGATAAAATTTACATTGAAGTAAAAGGCTGTACTTTAGTAAATGGCAATACTGCCCAATTTCCAGGCTCTCCTTCCACAAGGGCAATAAAACATTTAAAAGAATTGATAGAACTTAAAAAAGAAGGTTTTAGAACAGCTGTGATAATTTTAATATTCAGGAAATCAGAAATCTTTGCTCCTGAACACACTATAGATAAGAAATTTTCAGAAACTTTTTATGAAGCATTGGAAAATGGAGTGGAAATTTATCCTATTCTATTAAAGTATGGAGAAGATGGAAATGTATATTTTGAAAAAAATGTAGAAATAGCTGAAAAATCATTTTAATATTAATTTTAAAAAAGTTTACCATATCAATAAATTTAAGCTGTTTTGTGTTCAAATTCTAAAATATAATTTAAAATAAAAAAAACTGCACCTTCTGTTTTGTGTCTAAGATTTTAGGTGTAGTTCATTTATTTTTGGTACAGTCTTTTTTGAGCAATATGATGTAAAGATTCTATATTTAAATATTTTTATTCTATTATTTCTTTCTTCTTCTTTGAGATTCCTCTTTTTTTACTGGATGTTGTTTTATAAAGTTTTTAATTCTTTTATCGTCTTTACCTGGTGATTTCTTTTTAGGCGGTAATTTCTTTTTGGGTTGACTAATATTAGTTTTTGGTTTTCGTATATTTGTAGGCGGAACAGCAAATGACACTATTGATATTCCTGTAATTCCTAAAACTGCGATTATTTTCTTTAAAGTATTTTTCATATAAATCACTCCATTCAAATTTTTATTTCTTTTCTAGAACACTAATATAGTATCATTTAATTTTGTCAAAATTATGTAAAATTTATGTCTTTTTTGTGAAGTTTAAAAATTTATTTTTTTAAATATAAAAATATGATTAAAAAATAATTGACAAAAGTTAAAAAATATAGTATTATTTAAATATAGTTAAAATAAAATTAATAAAAAGGAAGGAAAATGGATTATTATAGAATACTAGAAATAAAAGAAGATGCCGATTTTTCAGAAATAAAGAAGAAATATAGAAAATTGGCGATAAAATATCATCCTGACAAAAATCCTGGAGATGATGAAGCTGTAAAAAAGTTTCGGGAAATAACAGAGGCTTATGAAGTTCTTGGAGATGAGAAAAAGAGGAAGGAGTATGACAACAAGAGAAAATTTAAAAATGGACAGGAAAATAATAAAAATAAAAATTTAAAAAATAAAAATAATTTTTCTGATAATAATTTCTCGTTTGGAAAAGAATTTTTTAAAAGTGCGAGTGAAATGAAAGAAATGTTTGAAAATAGTTTTAATTTGAATAAGATGGGGAAGAAAAAGGTGGAGATGGAAAAGGAGAATATTAAAGGGCGGTTTGAAAATTTTTTTGATATGCAGAGTAAAAAATAAAATTATATTTTTGAAAAGGCAAGTTTTATTTAATTTGTATAATTTGCAATTTATATGGAAAGGAAAGTAATTATGTTTTGGATTTTTAGGAGAATTTTTGGAAATTTTAGGAATATTTTTAGAAAACCGCTTGGTCGTGGGAGTATTTATAGGCTCGAAAGATTAAGAAGTGTTACAGGAATTAAAAAAAATAAAAATTTTAATATTGAAAAAAATAGCATTAGTGTGGATAAGGGAATTAAAAAATATGAAAAACGGAAATTAAATGCTAGAAACCAGAAAAGTTACAAGTTTTTGAGCCTAAAAAATATTTTAATAATGTTAATTTTGATTATTACATTTGTTTTTGTACATTTTTCTGGATATTCAACAAAGAGCCTTTATCTTTCAATATTTGTTTACATTGGAGTTACACTTTATTTACTTATTGTGGAAAGATTTTTTGAGAAAGTTGAAGTGGAGGAGGAAATTAGAAATATAAAGAACGAGCGGGAAAGAGAGCATAGTGTGTTTTTAGAAAGAGTCAAGGAAATAGAGAATTTAGAGAAAAAGCAGATTGAGCATATATTTTTGAAAGATTCAGAAGATTATGATATGAAAATCTGGAAAGTTGGAAGAGCGACTTCACTTCTGATTGGAAAAGAAACGCCTAGAAATCGGGTGGATATAGATGTGAGTGAAGGAATTTATTCTAACTTGGTTAGCAGAGCTCACGGGATTTTAAATCGAGTGAATGGAATTTGGTATTACGAAGATTTAGGTTCTCAGAATGGAAGTGGAATCGAGAGAAATTTAGACAAGCGAAAAATGAAATTAAAGAAAAATATACCAGTAAAAGTAGAATCTGGAGATATAATTTATTTGGCGACTACAAAAATATTATTAAAGTAATTTAAAAATGAATAAATAGGAGGAAAAATTTAAAATGAAGTTGGATAGATGTAAAAATGGACATATGTATGATGTTTCAAGATATAGCTTGTGTCCGTACTGCAAATCTGAAGGATTGGAAACAGAAGTTCTGGAAGATAAAATTAATTTAGTGGAAGAAATGGAAGATGAGGATAGAACGACTGCATATTGGTCAAAAGATAGCGTGGTTGACCCTGTTGTGGGATGGATTACGTGTATTGAAGGACATGACAAGGGGAAAGACTACAGGATTGTGAGCGAAAGGAATTTTATTGGACGTGGTGAGAATATGAATATTCAAATTTTAGGAGACAGCATGATTTCAAGAAAAAATCATTGTTCAATAAGCTATAATCCTAAACAGCGAAAATTTATGCTAACTCCTGGAGATGCCAACGGACTTATATATTTGAACGGAGAAGCTGTTTATAATACAGTTGAGTTGCGGGCTTATTCAGTTATGGAAATGGGAGAAAGTAAATTTGTGTTTGTGAATTTGTGTGGAGATTATTTTGACTGGGAAAAGGAGAAATCGAGAGAAGACGATTCTGAAAAATTCAGAAATAAAAATTTTAGGAAAAAAAGTAGTAAAAAGGGAAATTTAGAAGTAAAAATTGAAGATTATGAAGAAATGTTTCAAAACTAAGTTGGAAAAATCTAAATATACTCGAACCTATTTAAAATTGAACTATTAAAAATTATATAAACTCAGGGTTTGAGTAAAATAGTCATAGCCTTTGAGTTCGGTTTTAAAGTAATTTTACTATAAATTTAGAATTTTGATAAAAAGCTATAATTTTAGAAAAAAATGATTTTACTTAAAAAATTAAAAATAAATATAAGGGGAGAAATTGGGGAATGAGGAAAGATGAAGCAAAATTTATTACAAAATTTTTGAGTGAAGCTGGAACAAAGGCTGAAAATAGTGATTTTTTTGGATATGTTTTGCTTGATAATTATGCAATCTGGGTTGTGGCGGATGGATTTGATGAAGAAAATGGGGCAAAGATAGCTGCAAAAATAGCAGTAGAATCTGTAATCGAATATTTTATGCTACGTCCACGATTTAACTATGAAGTAATAAAGGAAATGATGAACTATGCAAATCTGAAAGTAAAGGAAAAACAGGAAGAAACTCAAAAATATTCTCTTATGCACACTTCCCTATTAATTATTATCAGCAATTACAATTCAATTTTATATGGAAATATAGGAAACACAAGATTTTATCACATTAGAGGAGGCTATATCGTTTCTCAGAGCAGTGATGATACGATTGCACAGCTTCTGGTAGAAGAAAAAGCGTTAAATACATCCGATATGCGATTTCATAGGCAAAGAAATGATTTGCTGCAGGCAATTGGAGATTTTGGAAAAATTAAGCCAAATATTATAAAAGAGCCGATTGAACTGCTTGAAAAAGATATTTTTTGTATGACAACAGTTGGTTTTTGGGAAAATATTGACGATTACGATATGGAAAATGATTTATCTCGGTTTGAAGATAAGAAGCAATGGCTAAATTCGTTGGAAAAACGGATACTTGCATCTTTAAGGGAGAATATTGAAAATTATACAATTGCAGGAGTGGAAATTCAGGCTGTTGCAAGTAAGGAGCCAATGGAAAAAGATAAAGCTAAAATTATAAAAAAGATAGCTTTGGGAGTATTAATTGCAGTTGTAATTATTTTATTTATTGTGATTTGGAATGTAAAAAGGAGAAATAATATTTTACAGGCGGCAACACAGTATGAAAAGCTGGCAGATGAGGAAGTAATAAGGAAAAATTTTAATAATTCGATTGATAATTTGAAATTGGAAATTGGAGAATATGAAAAGTTAAAGCCGAAAAGCAGAGGAGTAATAGGCTTCCTTACAAATGCTGAAAATAAGAGAATGGAAGCGGATAAAAAAATTAAGGAAATAAGCAAAAAAATTGATGAAACTGAAAAATTGAAAAGGGCGTTTTCGGATATTAATGAAGGAAATGAAATGTTTAACAGCGGAAATTATGATGAAGCAAATGTAAAATATCAGCAAGCTAAGTATAATTTGAATGAGAACAGCTATAAAAGAGATGAATTGAATACAGAAGAAATCTTAACCACATTAGATTCGCGGATAAATTCGACTGTTAAATTAAAGGAAGCAAAAAGTTTGGAAACCGCTGGAGATAATGCAGTTACTCAAGGAAGCTATAATTTGGCAAAAGTAAGCTATAAAAATGCGTCTGACATGTATTTGGAAAATGGGCGTGCTGATTATGTTTCACAAGTTGAAAAAAAGCTGGAAAATATAGCAGAGAAAGAAAAAACTGCATATAGTGGAGCAATGCTGGCAGAAAATAAGGGTGATTCCTTGGCACAAAGCAACATAAATTCATCAAGAGAAGCATATTATCAGGCACGACAAATGTATCAGGTATTAGGCGATACTGTGAAAGTCGGGGAAATTGACAATAAAATTCAGGAATTAAATTCGCAGCAAAATGCTGAACTGCAAACTGCAAATAACCTTGTTCAGGAAGGGCTTTCCCAAATAACAGCCAACAATCCTGCTCAAGCAATAAGCATTTTCACGCAGGCAAAAAATATTTATCGTAAAATGAAAGATGAAAATAATGCAAAAGCTGTGGAAAAATTCATAAATCAGGCACAGGAATTTATAAAGTTTGAAAGCCAGAATGCCGAAAAACTGAAACAGCAGGAAATAGAATATTCAGAACAGTTAAAACAGCAACAAATGCAAGCACAACAGGAATTATCAATAAAAGAAACGGAAATCAAGGCACAGCAGCAGGAAATGGAAAAGGAACGGGAAAGACGAGAAGAAATATCCAGAAAAATGGAAAATGCGATAAATCTGGAAATACAAGCTGATACGATGGTTATAAACGGAAATTACGAAGAAAGTATTTCAAAATATGAAAATGCTAAAAAAATACTTGAAGAAATTAATGAAACAGGAAATTTTGGAAATCAGATGGCTAAAATTGAAGATTTGAATAAAAAAATAGGAAAAAGTGAAGGATATTTATTAAAACAGAAGGGGGATGAAAATTTTAAAAATAAAAAGTGGAAGGAAGCTGTGGAAGAGTTTAAAGGTGCAAAGGATAATTTGCAAAAGAATGGGGCAAAAAAGGAAGAGATAGAGGAAATCGAAAAAAAATTGAAAAAGGCTGAAAAAAAAGCAAATAGGAAGTGGTGGCAATTTTGGAAAATCTTTTAGAAGAAATGGAGGTAAAATGGTAAAAAATATCAAACTGGACACTTATTTTTTTAAGGAATACGAGAAAATAGTTGAAAAAAATACATATTCTGCATATGTTCCGAATGGAAATAAGGGGATTTGGAGTATAGCTAGCTATAATGAAGGTAAAAAAAAGAAGAATAGTAATTTTGAAAAAATAAATTTAGCACAGATTGGAGTGCGGAAAACTATTGAGAAATATTTTGAAAATAATGATTTTTCAATTGAAAATATGGAAAAAATAATGAAAAATTCTAGTAAAAAAGTTATTTTTGAGAAAATGAATTTAGAAAAAAATATTGAAAATTTAGAAAGAATTGAATCTGAAAGTTTATATTCTCAGTTAAATATTATGATTGATAAAGATAATATAATTGTTGGAAATTCAGGAAAAACAGCGTTTATTTTATATCGTGGAAATAAAATTTTTGGAAAAATAAGTGAGGAAGAAATAAAAAATATAAAATTAGAGAAAAATGATTATTTACTGGCTGGGAGTCCTGAGTTTTGGGAGGTTATTGATGAAAATGAACTTACGGAGATTCATATTGATAAGAAAAGTAAGGAGAATATTGAAAAAAATTTAAGTGAAAAAGTAAAAAAATTTGAGAAGAAAATAAATAAAGTTATTCCATTTTTTTCGATTTTTGTCGAAGAGATTGAGAATATTGAAGAAAATAATTTGGAAGATATTGAAAATCGTAAGGGTAATAATCATGAAAAAATATTCTCAAAATATTTGTTTTTAGCTATAGTATTTATTTTTATGTTTGTTTCAGTTGGAAAAAATATTCAGAAAAATCATTTGAAAAGTTCAAAAAATCCTGTTATTAAAAACAAGGTTTCTAATAAAAATTTTACAATAAATAATTTTATTAAAAGCAATCTGAGCATTGTAAAGAAAGTAAAAAATGATGATTTTGAAAAGGTAAAAATTAAGTTTGGAAACGATTTTTTTGAGAATGAAGAAATAAAAAAGGAAACTAAAATAGAAAAAGAGAAAAAAGAAAAAACTAAATTTAAAAATAATTTCAAAAGAAATATTGAAAATATGATAATTTCTAAAAATAAAAATGTGGACAACAAAATGGAGAAACAATATAAAAGTGTGAAAAAATCGAAATATAAGCGAATTAGAAATAAAAATTTATATGTGGAAAATAAAAATTTTAAAGATGAAAAAAATAATAAAATTTCAGAATTGGAAAAAGAAATCGAAAAAAACTGGGAAATTCTTGGAAGAGATAGAAATGGGAATGTTTTAGGATAGAAATTAAATTTTTAGTTTTTTTAGATATATTTGAATATTCGAATGTTTAATTGTAAAAAATTAAACGAGTCCAAAGTTTGAGTAGAATTTTCATAACTTTTGGATTTTGTTTTAAAGCGGTATCGCTATAATATTATTAAAAATTACTGTATAAAAAGGAAAAAAATAAAATGAATTTTTTATCAAAAGGAACCAGACTTAAAAAAAAATATAAAATTATAAATTATGTAGCAAAGAGCAAACTTTCAAATATTTATTTGGCGAAAAATGAAAAAAATGAGAAAGTAATTATTAAGGAATGTTTTCCAGAAGAAATTGTTATTCGGAATGGGAGATATGTTTTTACTAATAAATATAAAAAAGACTTTGAAAACTTTAAGAAAAATTTTTTTAAAGAGAAATGTATTTTGGAAAGATTTTTGAAAAAATCTAAAAAGCGAAAAACGAAAAATGAAAGTGGAATTGTAAAAATTGTTGATTTTTTTAGTGAAAATGACACAAATTATATTGTTACAGAATATTTTTGCGGAATTACTTTGAAAAAATATATTTTGGAAAATAGAATTGGAAAAAAAGGGCTGGAAGTAAATGAGATTTTGAAAATATTTTTTAAAATTGCAGATTTAGTTTGCCAAATTCATAAAAAAAATATTATTCATTGTGATTTAAAGCCTTCAAATATTTTGATTAATGTTAGGGGAAATATAAAGATTATTGATCTTGGAACTAGTGTGGAAAAAGGTGGAAAAATTGAATTTATAAAGGTTTCGGAAGGATATTCGCCGATTGAAATTTATTCTGAAAAAATAAAGATTGATGAAAGAAGTGATGTTTACTCGCTAATGGCAATTTTGTACTTTATGTTCTGTGGAAAAAAAGTGGATGGAGTAATTGAGAGATTTTATAAGCCAGAATTGGAATTTGAGCGGGAAGTTATTTTGGGATTTGAAAAGATTGAAAAATTTAAGAAAATGGAAGAAGTTATAAAAAAGGGGCTTGAGTATGAAAGGGAAAAAAGATTTGGGAGCGTTAAGGAAATGGTGGAAGAAATAAAAAAATTTGAGCCAAAAGTTTTGAAAAATTGTAAATGAAAGGGAAAAAGTTAAAAATGAAACTGTTTTATGAGGAAGAATTAAGAAAGAAATCCTATTATGAAATGTATCAGATTGCGATTGAGGAAAATTTGGTAAATGTTCATCTGGAAACTCCTACAAGGGAGGAATTAATTGCTCTTCTGATGAAATATAGGGGAGTCAAGGAAAATTACTGCATAGATGAATACAATAAAAATGGACTTGCGAACGTTCAGCATTTATTTGACAGTAAACTTGGGGAAAGGATTCATAATGAGAATAAAATAAAAGTTCCACATAAAATTATTTTGTATAAGGAACTTGACTTGATGAAGGAAGATAACTATAAAATCGAAATTCCTGAAAACGTAAGCAGTGCAAATGTTTTTCTTATAAATGCAAATAATTATCTATGTGGAATTTTCCAGCTGGAAAAGGATTTAAAAAGTAGAAATAAATATTTTTTAATAAGCAGGAAAAAATTTTTTAGAGTTGAAAAATTGAGAAATAATAAATTTTCATTTTTGTTTTTTAAAGAAAGTGATTTAAAATTTATTCATAAATTCTATAATTTAAAGGAAGATGAATTGGAACCGCTTTATCCGTACCAAATGGATTATTACAAAGTTGAAATTGAAAATTTTATTGTAAGAAATCTAGAAATGACAAATACTCCGCTTTGTATTGATTTTGGAACTGTAAATACCGCTGTAGGAGCATACTTAGATAAAAATTACGTGAAAGAGCTGCCAACTAATGATATTTTAAATGGAAATGTTGTGATTGATGCGATAAATTATGTGAAATTTGATGATGGAGAAAGACATTACCGTGAGATTTTTCCAACACTTGTTTATGTGGATGATTGCAGCGATTCTAAAAATATAAAATATTCGTTTGGTTATGATGTTTTGAGAAAATTGGAAAAAAATGACTATATTGTCAATGGTTCGATTTTTTATAGCTTAAAAAGGTGGGTTCATGAACATAATAAACTTGAGAAAATTAATGATGAATTTGGAAATATTTTGTATGTGAAAAGGAAGGATATAATAAAGGCGTATTTGAAATATGTTGTAAATCGTGCGGAATATATGTTCAAATGTAAATTTAAAAAGATTCACGCTTCCAGTCCTGTAAAATTGAAGGAACAGTTTTTGACAATGTTTCAGGAAATTTTTACAGTGGAAAATAATTACAGGAGAAAAAATTCTAAAAATAAGGAAAATTTTGAAAAAGAAATTAACGAAAGTAATAAATTCTCCAATGAAAGACATTATGAATATGAAATTATTCGTGAAAATGCAATGGATGAAGCAATCGCAGTGCTTTACAATACGATTGAAATACAGATAAAAAAGGGAAGATATAAGGAAAATGAGGAATATAGCGCATTAATTATTGACTGTGGCGGTGGAACTACAGACTTAGCGGCTTGTAAATATGTAATTAATAGAGACAGGATTTCATATTATCTGGATATAAGGACAAGTTTTGAAAATGGAGATGAAAATTTTGGCGGGAATGATTTGACTTATAGAATTATGCAGTTTTTGAAAATTGTGCTGGGAGCAAAATATTCTAAAAATCAGATTATTTCAATTAATGATTTGATAAAATATGACAATGATATGATTTATAAAGTAATTGATGATGGCGGAGTTGAAAAAATTTTTGAAAAAATGAATTTGGAATATGAAAAATATGAGAACATAATTCCAACAAAGTATTCACATTTTGAAAATAAAATGAGTGAAGAGTATAGAAAAATACGGAATAATTTTTATATGTTATGGGAAGCCGCTGAAAATTTGAAAAAGGAATTTTTTACATCTGATGGAAGACTGCGAACTCGTTTTGATATTCCAAGAAATTATGAAAAACGGAACGATATTCATATAACTCAGTTAAAAAGCTGGAAAATACATACTTACGAAAATAGAATTTTTCATACGATAACGGATTACCCAAAAAATATTTTTACAATAAAAGAAATCGAAAAAATAGTAAAAGCAGATATTTACGGGATGCTCAGAAAGTTTTTGAATACTTATTACAAAGAAGGTCTGCTTTTTGAATATTCATTGATAAAATTGAGCGGTCAGTCAACGAAAATCAGTACATTTCAGGAAGTATTAAAGGAATTTGTACCAGGAAAAATGATTGAATATAAGGAATTGAGTCACCGTGATGATTATGAGCTGAAACTGAACTGTTTGGATGGAGCTATAAAATACCTTGACTATAAAAGGTTTGGGCATATGGATGTGGAAATTGTGAATGAAGTTCCGCTTGTGCCGTATTCGGTGTGGGTGGAAAAATATGACGGAGAAAAAGTCGAGATGATACAGACTTCACGAAAAGCTGATATTTTGATAGGGCAAATTGATAAAAAAATATCTGCGGAAGAATTGAAAATTTATGTTTATAATGCTGAAGGTGAATTGAAAAAGGAAATGATTTATAAAAATGAAGATGACTATGAAGAGATGGATGCAGAAGAAATTTTACCTGAATTTACAAACATAATTTCTCAAAATGATACAGATACAATTCAAAACAATACAGTAAGATTTTTCGTTTATACGGATTTGAATAACTGGGGATTTTTTATCGTTCCAATTCAAAGGAAAGCCGATCAGCTTTATCTGGGACGTAAGGAGTATTTCCCTTATGAAGATAATTTAAGTGAAAATTCTTATTTTGATGGAAATCATTAGAGAAGGAGAGCAGATTTTTGAGAAAAAAAGATGAAATAATTTGGATTTTACCTACAATATTAATTTTTATTCTTCTCTTAATGATAAAATTCTGTATTCCGAAAATTAATAAAAAATATGTAATCGAAAAGATAACACGTGAAAATATTGAGTTATTTGTAGATATGAAGGGAACTGCTGTTGCAAGTAATGTTACTAAAATAGGAATAAATTTAAATCTTTCTGTCGATGATGTTTACTATAAGACAGGAGATTTTGTGAAAAAGGGCGATATAATAGTAAAATTTAGCGATTATCAGAAAAATAATATCAATGAGAAAAAAATGCTGCTTGCAATTAAAAGTTCACAATTAAGAAATTTAGAAAAACAGAAAAAATTAGGAGCCGACGTTAATCAGAAAATTCAGGAATTGCAAGGAGAAATTTCGGCACTAAAACTAGAAATACAGCAAGAATTAAAAAATATGCCATTAATTCAAAGAGTTGTAAGAAGTCCATTTGATGCCTATATTGTGAAAATTAATGCTTTAAAGGGAGGAATTACAAATGAAAATGAACCGGTATTGATTTTGGCAAGGAAAGAAAATTTAAAAATAGTTAGTGAAAGTGTAGTGAATGAAAAAGTAAAAAATTTAAATATTGGGAATATTGCAGAAATTGGTATTTCTAAAAGAGAAAATAAAAAAGCTGGTAAAGAAAAGACACTCGAAAAGTTAGTAAAAATTGAAGACGGAAAAAATAAGGAAATTTTATCAAATAAGAATTTAAAAGAAAGTTCAGATTTATATTCAGAAAAGAAAATTGTTGAAGGAAAACTCTTTAAAATTAATAAAATTAATAATATGAGTATATTTGAATTTTTTCTAGATTCGTTTAAAGAATTATTTTTGAATGAAAATGTGGATATTCGTGTATTTTATCAAAAGAAGGAAAATATTCTGACAGTTCCTAAACAAGCTGTTGTCTTAAAAAATAAGAAGAGTTATATTTATTTGATTGATAAAAATAATTTGGTTAAAGAAAGGGAAGTTTTGGTTGGAATTGATAATGGGGAAAAAATTGAAGTTTTGGGGACTGATATTGAGGAAGGAATGGAAATTGTTGGAAATCCTGATGAAAAGATTGGGAATAATGTAATTGTGGAACGGAAAAAAATTCAGGATGAAGAACTGGAGAATAAAAGAAGGTTGGAAAAACTTGAGAAAGAAAATGAAAAATTAGAGAATAGAATGAATGAAAATGAAAGGGAAATTATTAGATTAAAAAGAAAACAATAAAAAATCAGGATAAAAGCTACCCTGATTGTTAAAAAGATTATTTTAATTAGAGCTGTCAGATTTTAAAATTTTTCCGTCTTCATTAACAGAAAGCCCATTTCCTTTAGGAAAGTCAGATTTATTTAATGAGATGATTTTCTTAATAACCGATTTTTCATTGTCTACAAAAGGACCAAAACTTCCATGAGTTTGTCTTACGGGAATAATTTCTCCAGAAATGAAGTTACCTTTGTCATCTGTTTTTATTTTAAAAATAGGAGCAAGTCCCATAGAACCAGAAATATTAATTTTCCCATAAGTTGCAAAATTTCCACCGCTATAGGAAATAAATTTGTTTTTATAAAGTTCAATTGCACGTGTAACATGAGGGCCTTGACCGAAAATAATATCAGCTCCATTATCTATCGCAAAATGAGCAAATTCGTAGACATTTCCACGATTTTCACCATGAAAAATTTCATCTTTTCTTGGAATATGTTCTGCACCCGCACCTTCAGCACCACCATGAAACATAACAACTAATATGTCAACTTTTGGTCTTAAATCAGTTAAAAGTTTTTTTACATAACTGTAATCACTTAATTTTACAGTAACTAAATTGGGAGCAAAAGAAACAAATCCAAATTTTTTGCCATCTTTTTCTAAAACTGCGCTTTCAACGATTCCTTTTATTCCCGCATATTTTATACCTAAACTATCTAAATTTTTCATAGTTTCCCTGATTCCAGTTTCTCCAAAATCATTACTGTGATTATTAGCGATACTTAGATAGTCAAATCCAGCTTCCTTAAAATACTTTCCATATCTGGATGGACTTCGGAAAACATAGCAGACACTCGGATTACCACAGCTTTTAGGCTTTCCGCCAGTATCAAATAATGTACCTTCAAGATTTCCGACAGTTATATCTGCATTGTGTAAAATATCTTGTGTATTTTGAAGAATGTTTGCATCATTTTTAGGAAGCAAATCTTGAGATGGATAATTTGAGCCAAGCATTATATCTCCGACACCGATTATTGTAAATTCTTTTTTTTCATCATTTTTGTTAGCGGCATTTTGTTGATTGTTAAAATTTTTTTCAGAATTAATAAATTTTGTTATAAAGTCTTTAAAATCAGAATTTGTACTAATAGCTGCAAATGACAGGACTAAAAAAACAGAAATACTCAATAAAATTAATAAAATATATTTTTTCATAAATTCCTTTCCTAATATACTCGAATACCTTTAAAATCAAACTGATAAAATTGCTTGAGTATATTGTTTTCAGCAGATAATTATAATTTTTTAAGTTTGACAGGTATTACTATAAATGTTTTTTGATTTGTTTAGTATATTTTACACATTTTTAGTATAAAAAGCAATACGTCTTTTAGGAATTTAGGACAATAGCATGTTGAAATTTCCTTTTTTCAGTTAGTAACAAACAATTAACAAAGAGAGACTGCTAAATTTTAAATATTTTTTATATTGTATTGTTATTTGGATAATCTTTTTTACTATTCAATTTTTCATCAAATTTTATTATAATTTAACAACATTTTCCTACTTAGTAAAGAAAATAAATTTATATTTTCTTATATTATCAAAAAATATGCATAATAAATCAATTGTATAAAAAAAATATTGATAATAATTTCTAAAACGTGGATACCGCAATGATAAAATTCTCAAATACTCACTTTAAGTTTACATACTGGACAGTAAAAGTGATTCCTTCTAAAAGTTTTGTACATCTGTCTCTGATAGAAGTAGTGTCTTAACATAGCAATATTTTTTTAAAATCAATCGTATTTGAAGTTTATACTTAGAAAAAATATATACAAGTTTACCATTTTAAAATGTTTAGGCATAAGATGGATTAAGATTTATGAAATAAATTTTTCAATGGGCATAGTAATATAAGTTTTTTTATCGTTATTCAGGTTATTAAATAAAGAAAGAGACTTTATCATTCAAGTAATATCAGTAATTCCGTATTCAGTAATAAGGTATTTTTCAAGGACTTGAGAATGCTTTTGTGCTGTTGATGGTGTATTACCGACATTTAAAGAAGAATCTTTTATTTTCCTTGAAAAGGCTTGTGGCAGTATTTTTAAATAGCTTTTTTTAATTTTTGTTAGGATAGTTATTGCTTTCAATAATTTTAAGGAGATAGTATTTTCATTGTTTTGCGATAGTGTTAACGTTAAGATCTCATTTTTTGAACGTAAAATCGCTTAAGGAAACGATGGCATAGACATGTAGATTGTATTTCAAGTTTCTTTTGAAAATATGAATAGCAGAAATCAGTTCATAGTAAAAATGTCAGAGTTAGTGCTGAATACTTCGGGATTTTCTTTTTTCTCTTTTTTTTCTTACTAAATATTTATAAAAAATAAATTTGGATACTTAATTAACAGCAGAAGAAAATTTTAACAAATTCTTTAGAGATATTCTTGCAAGTGAGGAATTTGTGAATAAAAAGTTTAATGAATCCAAAATGTTAGAAATTAATAATTTTTTTATAAAATTTGAAGGAATTTAGTAAACTCTGATTGTTACTAAAGATATATTTTAGTTTGTTTTGTATAAAGTATTTATTGTATAATACTATACAAAAAATCAGAGGACAAAATGCTAAAAAAATGCATAGAACTAAATATTTAAAAGTCGGATATCCGCCAAAACTGTCACTTTTTGATTTGTAATTATGTTGCTCTATTATCGTAACTACATAACCATGGAAACATTTTTGACTACGGTGTTGTCAAATTCTTTATATTTTTCCATTTTTTAACAACAGCATTTCTATATATAAAAAAATAATTTTAAATATCTTCTTACATTTAATGATATAATATATTTTTTATTATCCTACTAAATTTCTTTCTAAATTCTTTGGCATCTAAAATAGTCCTCCAATATCTTCTTTTAAAGCCTTTTGACTTCCCTTTACTTGAAGGTAAAAGTATTCCTCTTCTTGATTTTCTTTATGATTTCTTTTTAAGTTCCTATTACATCTATTATCACTACGCATTCTTTTAGTGATATTTTATCAAGCAGCCGCAATATTACTTCTATTTCCTTTCTTTTTCCTTCCGCCGCTACTTGTGAATAACAGATTCCATCTTCTTCAGAATATGCAGACATTATGTCTAACGGAGCATTATTTTTCATTCCGTTTAAAAATTTTCCATCAATATTAAGTATTTTTCTTATTTTTTATTTTCTCCGGAAATTTTTAGCTCTATCTATTTTCTTAAAAGAACTTCTATTGTTTCAGACTCTATTGTAATCATAACTCTTTAAATTGTATCATGTGAAGGTATGCCGTTTGGTAGTTCCAGGTATCTTTTAATGTCTTGAAATACATCTTTGCAAATTTTTCAATCTTTTTCCGGTATTCAAAATTCGCAAGGAGTAATTATGACAATATCAGTCAATTTATGTTTTATTTTAGAAAATTACCTTTCATCCTCTATTTGAGTAATGTATATTAACAATTCTTTTAGATTTAGTTTATCTTCTAACATCTTTACTAGTTTCTTTCTTAAGATACATTAATATTACACCTCTTTTTTTAGATTTCTTTCATGCGTTTGTCGTGAAAAGTTGAAAAAAAGTAGTTGACAAATAAATTTAATTATGATAATATATATCTTGTCGATACAAAAAGGTATCAAAGGACAATGATATAAGAATAGAAGAAGCAATAAGTGTAAAAGATAAATATTAATGTCAAGAACTCTTGTCTATAAGATAAGATTCTCGTCAAGACAAAAGGTGAAATTAAATATATGTAAAATATATTGAATGAAGAGTTTGATCCTGGCTCAGGATGAACGCTGACAGAATGCTTAACACATGCAAGTCTTTGGCAAATCTGTGCTTGCACAGCCTAGCCAAGGCGGACGGGTGAGTAACGCGTAAAGAACTTGCACTGCAGACAGGGATAACAGACGGAAACGACTGATAATACCTGATATAATTGCCAGCACGCATGTGCCCGGCAATGAAAAGAGATGCTGCAGGAGAGCTTTGCGTCCTATTAGCTTGTTGGTGAGGTAACGGCTCACCAAGGCGATGATAGGTAGCCGGCCTGAGAGGGTGAACGGCCACAAGGGGACTGAGATACGGCCCTTACTCCTACGGGAGGCAGCAGTGGGGAATATTGGACAATGGGGGCAACCCTGATCCAGCAATTCTGTGTGCACGAAGAAGGTTTTCGGATTGTAAAGTGCTTTCAGCAGGGAAGAAGAAAGTGACGGTACCTGCAGAAGAAGCGACGGCTAAATACGTGCCAGCAGCCGCGGTAATACGTATGTCGCAAGCGTTATCCGGAATTATTGGGCATAAAGGGCATCTAGGCGGCTAGACAAGTCTGGGGTGAAAACTTGCGGCTCAACCGCAAGCCTGCCCTGGAAACTGTTTGGCTAGAGTGCTGGAGAGGTGGACGGAACTGCACGAGTAGAGGTGAAATTCGTAGATATGTGCAGGAATGCCGATGATGAAGATAGTTCACTGGACGGCAACTGACGCTGAAGTGCGAAAGCTAGGGGAGCGAACAGGATTAGATACCCTGGTAGTCCTAGCTGTAAACGATGATTACTGGGTGTGGGCATGAAGAGTGTCCGTGCCGAAGCTAATGCGATAAGTAATCCGCCTGGGGAGTACGGCCGCAAGGCTGAAACTCAAAGGAATTGACGGGGACCCGCACAAGCGGTGGAGCATGTGGTTTAATTCGACGCAACGCGAGGAACCTTACCAGATCTTGACATCCCACGTATGCCTACGAGAGTAGGCAGTGCCTTCGGGAACGTGGAGACAGGTGGTGCATGGCTGTCGACAGCTCGTGTCGTGAGATGTTGGGTTAAGTCCCGCAACGAGCGCAACCCCTATCGCTAGTTGCCATCATTAAGTTGGGGACTCTAGCGAGACTGCCTGCGAAGAGCAGGAGGAAGGTGGGGATGACGTCAAGTCATCATGCCCCTTATGATCTGGGCTACACACGTGCTACAATGGCCGGTACAAAGAGCTGCAAAACGGTAACGTTTAGCCAATCTTTAAAGCCGGTCCAAGTTCGGATTGAAGTCTGCAACTCGACTTCATGAAGCCGGAATCGCTAGTAATCGCAGATCAGCAATGCTGCGGTGAATACGTTCTCGGGTCTTGTACACACCGCCCGTCACACCACGAGAGTTGTTTGCACCTGAAGCCGCCGGTCCAACCGTAAGGAGGAAGGCGTCTAAGGTGTGGATAGTGATTGGGGTGAAGTCGTAACAAGGTATCCGTACCGGAAGGTGCGGATGGATCACCTCCTTTCTAAGGAGTAACAAACACTGCTTCTTCTTATGTCTATGTTCATTATTAGGACAATGGGAAATGAATAGTAGGTAAAAGATTACAATAAACTAGAGTAAAAGTTATTCTGGAGAAAAAAGCTAATAAGGGCACACGGAGGATGCCTAGGCAACAACAGCCGATGAAGGACGTGATAAGCTGCGATAAGCCGGGAGTAGATGCACATAATCGTTAATCCCCGGATTTCCGAATGGGAAAACCTGCATATCTGGAGGATATGCGTGAAAACGGTAAGCCCGTGAACTGAAACATCTAAGTAACGGGAGGAAAAGAAAGTAAAAACGATTCCCTAAGTAGCGGCGAGCGAACGGGGATAAGCCTAAACCGTGTCAGTGTCAAGCGGACAGCATTGCTGACACGGGGTTGTGGGACTTCCATTAACGGATTGTCATAATGTTTAAGTTGTATGTATGTAAGTAGAATCAGTTGGGAAGCTGAACCAAAGAAGGTGATAGTCCTGTAGAACATAAAATATATATAACAACTGGAAGCACCCGAGTAGCGTCAGGCACGAGGAATCTGGCGTGAATCAGCGTGGACCATGTCACGTAAGGCTAAATACTGTTGTTGACCGATAGTGAAGAGTACCGTGAGGGAAAGGTGAAAAGAACCCTGAGCAAGGGAGTGAAATAGAATTTGAAACCGTGTGCTTACAAACGGTAGGAGCACTTTATGTGTGACTGCGTGGATTTTGGTTAATCATCCTGCGAGTTATGATCAGTGGCAAGGTTAATAAAGCGGAGCCGAAGGGAAACCGAGTCTTAATAGGGCGTTAAGTCGCTGGTCATAGACGCGAAACCTAGTGATCTAGGCCTGTCCAGGCTGAAGCTGAGGTAAGACTCAGTGGAGGGCCGAACTCACCGCCGTTGAAAAGTTGGGAGATGAGATAGGTCTAGGGGTGAAAAGCCAATCGAACTAGGAGATAGCTCGTTCTCTCCGAAATGCATTTAGGTGCAGCCTTGATGTTAAGATATGTGGGGGTAGAGCTCTGTATGATCTAGGGGGCGTACTGCTTACCGAAATCAAGCAAACTTCGAATACCATATATTAATCGTCAGGAGTGAGTCCATGGATGACAAGGTCCATGGACGAGAGGGGAACAGCCCAGACCGCCAGCTAAGGTCCCTAATTATGTCTAAGTGGGAAAGGAGGTGGATATTCACAGACAACCAGGAGGTTGGCTTAGAAGCAGCCATACCTTGAAAGAGTGCGTAACAGCTCACTGGTCGAGAGTATCTGCGCCGAAGATGTAACGGGGCTAAGACATAAACCGAAGCTGCGGAGGCGTGTTTTCACGCCTGGTAGGAGAGCGTTCTGTAGGCCGTCGAAGGTAAGCTGCAAGGCTTTCTGGAGGCATCAGAAGTGAGAATGCAGGAATGAGTAGCGAGAAGGCGGGCGAGAATCCCGCCGGCCGGAAGTCCAAGGTTTCCAGGGGAAGGTTTGTCCGCCCTGGGGAAGTCGGGACCTAAGCATAAGCAAAAATGTGATGGCGAATGGAAAACAGGTTAATATTCCTGTACCACTATTATCGCTTGAGAGACGGAGTGACGCAGGAAGGTATGTGAGAAGACTGACGGAATAGTCTTTCTAAGGATGTAGCATGGACACGCAGGTAAATCCGCGTGTCTAAATGTGAGACCTGATGGGGAAGTGCATTAGCATAAGTCACAGATCCTACACTGCCAAGAAAAACTTCTATCGATGAAAAATAGTGCCCGTACTGTAAACCGACACAGGTGGACAGAGTGAGAAACTTAAGGCCGACAGGATAACTCTAGCTAAGGAACTCTGCAAAATAGCCCCGTAACTTCGGGAGAAGGGGTGCCTGATATACCTGAAAGGAGAAACACCTCAAGGGGAAACAGGCCGCAGTGAAGAGTCCCAAGCAACTGTTTACCAAAAACACAGGTCTATGCTAAGCTGAAAGGCGACGTATATGGGCTGACACCTGCCCAGTGCCGGAAGGTTAAGAGGAGGAGTGAGAGCTCCAATTTGAAGCCCCGGTGAACGGCGGCCGTAACTATAACGGTCCTAAGGTAGCGAAATTCCTTGTCGGGTAAGTTCCGACCTGCACGAATGGTGAAATGATTTGGGAGCTGTCTTGGCTGGAGACCTGGTGAAGTTGTAATGTCGGTGAAGATACCGACTACCTGCAGTAGGACGGAAAGACCCCGTGGAGCTTTACTGTAGTTTGGCATTGGGTTTTGGCTGTGTGTGTATAGGATAGTTGGGAGACTGTGAAGTTAAGGCGTCAGTTTTAACTGAGTCGTCGTTGGAATACCAACCATATGCCGTTGAAATTCTAATCTGGTAACGGAGACAGTGCTAGATGGGCAGTTTGACTGGGGCGGTCGCCTCCAAAAGAGTAACGGAGGCGTTCAAAGGTTCCCTCAGGCTGGATGGAAATCAGCCTAAGAGTGCAAACGCATAAGGGAGCTTGACTGCAAGACTGACGGGTCGAGCAGGTACGAAAGTAGGAGTTAGTGATCCGGCGGTTCCGTATGGAAGGACCGTCGCTCAACGGATAAAAGCTACCCCGGGGATAACAGGCTGATACTTCCCAAGAGTCCATATCGACGGAAGTGTTTGGCACCTCGATGTCGGCTCGTCTCATCCTGGGGCTGGAGAAGGTCCCAAGGGTTGGGCTGTTCGCCCATTAAAGAGGCACGCGAGCTGGGTTCAGAACGTCGTGAGACAGTTCGGTCCCTATCCACTGCAGGCGCTTGAATACTGTAAAGTTCTGACCTTAGTACGAGAGGACCGGGTTGGACAGACCTCTGATGTATCAGTTGTCACGCCAGTGGCATGGCTGAGTAGTCACGTCTGGAACGGATAATCGCTGAAAGCATCTAAGCGAGAAGCCGTCTTTGAGATGAGTATTCGTAGTATCCATGGAGAACACATGGTTGATAGGCCAGAGGTGTAAGTGCAGCAATGCATTCAGCTGACTGGTACTAATATTACATCTGCTTTTTAAGTTAATCTTTTACTACTACTATTTATTTCTCATTGTCTTAATTAGACAATTTAATTTTTGAAGTTTGGTGATGTTAGCAGCAGGGATACACCCGGTTACATTTCGAACCCGGCAGTTAAGTCTGTTTACGCCTAAAATACTTGGATTCGTCCCGGGAAAATAGGTAGTTGCCAAACTTTTTTCTTTTGTGTGTCTCCGTAGCTCAGCCGGTTAGAGCATCTGACTGTTAATCAGAGGGTCGTTGGTTCGAGTCCAACCGGGGACGCCATTTTTTTTAATTTTTCTTTCCTGTAATTTCACTTCATAGCATATCATTTACAGTTAGTTATTTTTTAAATAGTTACTATCAAAAAAAGAAAAGTAAATTTATGTTTTTTTATACATAATGATTAGGCTGTGTGTGAAAACTTGAAATCTATGTTATTTTTAATGTTTTTTTGATTTTATAAATTTACAAATCACGATAAAATCTGTGTTTATTATTTTGATTTTAGAAAAATTTGTTAAAAATTCATCATTTTTAGAGTTTTCAGACACGCCCTAAGTGAATATTTGATGAATTTTAAAAGAAGCGACGAGAAAATGGATTGAATTGATCCCTAAAAAGTTAGACATAAAATTTAATTAGTCAGCAATGGGAGTTAATCCTTTTGATTTTTCTCTTATTCAAAAATATGGTTGATAAAATGATTGAAAAAATATTAATAATACTTTCTAAGAGATGGATACCTGGTAAAATTTACAGACAAAAAAAGAGAAGAAATTATCTCAAAAGATTTCTACTTCTGCTTCTGAAAGTATCAATTGTTTTTTTAAACTTGTTGGAAAACTGTAATATGATTAATATGATTTTTTAGAATGAATGATAAAAAAGATGCTCATAAGGTTGAATATAAAAGATAAAACTAGAGTTGAGTATATCTAAACTTGGGATTTTTTATTTCCTTTATTTAAGTATACTCAGTAATATAGGACTTTAAATAGTTTATTTGTTTTTTTTAAATAGATTAAATATGTTTTTCATGGACAATAAAGGCTTATTTCGTACGATTTTTTCATTTCCTAAGAAATCACGCATGATTTTTAACGTCTTTCCAGCATTTTTTACAACAAAATTATATGTTCCAGCATTTTTTGTATCTATGAAAAAACCACGAATATACTTGTCTTTGAAAAAAAGCTGAGCTCTTACTCTTATAATCTCATTCCAAGGGATTTGGATATAATCTTCAGGATTACGACTGTTATAAAATTCAAAAGCATTGTTTCCTACAAGAATATTTCCATTTTTATTGCCAAACATTCCATTTAATGTGTTTGCTTTTGTTGTATACAGAACTTTTGTATTCATTGAAATAGCCAATTTTATTCCTCATTTCTTTTTCATTTTTTTATTAGAAAAAAAGCTGGATTTTTAATTCCAACTTCTTTTTTTGTATAAAATCATTATAGTTGTTTAAAATATTCCAACTAAGTGTCCTAAAATTCCCACTGCAAATAATCCAAATATAATTACAATTGGACTTACTTTTCTCTTAAGCAACCACATACATAGGAAAGTCAATAGTAAAGCCGCTAATCCTGGTACTAGTTGATTTAAGTTATCTTGTAAAGTTGTTACTTTTTCTGGAGAAAGCGATAGTCCTTTTGCTACATCTCCAAGAATTTTTTGTAACTGAGTACCGTCTACAGAACCTTTTGGAAATTCTATATAAGCCCCTTTTGCTAAAGGAACTTTTGATACAACCATTGGGAAATTAATTGTTGTCCAACGTTGAACTAGTATTCCCATAACGAACATTCCTAAAATGGATGCTCCTTTAGTAATAGTTTGTAATAAACCACCTGATAAGTCTTTTGTAATTTCAGCACCTTTTTGGTAACCAAATTCTTGAGTATACCATAAGAAAGCCACACGAATTACATTCCATACAATGAAGAAAAATAAAGGAGCTATAAGTGATCCATCTGCCGCCAATGAAGCCGCAATTGCTCCTAAAATTGGACGTACTGTAAACCAGAATACTGGATCTCCAATTCCTGCAAGTGGTCCCATCATTCCAACTTTTACCCCTTGGATAGCCGCATCATCAACTGGAGCCCCATTAGCTCTTTCTTCTTCCAGAGCTAAAGTTACTCCTAAAATAGGCGCGGCAATATATGGGTGAGTATTAAAGAATTCCATATGTCTTTTTAAAGCTGCTGAAGCATCATCTTTATTTGGATATAGTTTTTTTAATGCAGGAATTATAGCGTAAGCCCATCCTCCATTTTGCATACGTTCATAGTTCCAAGAACCTTGAAGAAATTGTGAACGTAACATTATATTAAAACGATCTGATTTTTCTAATTTTACTTTCTTATTTTCTGCCATTTCGTATTCCTCCTTTAATTAATAGTCATTTAAAATGTCACCTAACGGATCTCCAGAAGAAGATGCTCCTCCGTCTCCTCCACCGTTACCTTTGTTGTTTGTAACATTTAAGTAGATAATAGCTGCAGCAACACCAATAATTCCTGTAGCAATTAATGTAAGCTCTTTTACTGGTGCTAATGCAAAACCTAGGAAGAAGAATGGCCATACTTCTTTAGTTGCCATTAAGTTAATAACCATTGCATATCCTACTGCTACAACGAATCCACCACCAATACTCATTCCCTTAGTAAACCATTCTGGCAGTGCTCCTAGAGCTCCTTGGATAATAGAAGGATCAAGAAATACTAATAAAAGAGCAGGTATCACGATACGTAAACCTTGACACGCAAGTGCTATCATATGCCATAATTCAACACCTTTAAAGTTACCTTTTTCTGCTTCTCTATCAGCTTGGTGAACAATAACTACTGATAAAGTTCGAACAACCATAGTTAAAACTAGTCCCGCAGTTGCAAGAGCGACAGCTGTTCCAATTACGGTACCTTGATCTTTAAAATTATTTTTTGCAAAAATTATAGCTGAAGCTACAGAAGCAAGAGCCGCATCAGGCGCAACAGCCGCTCCTACATTTGCCCAACCTAAAGCCATTAATTGTAAAACTCCACCTAGCATAACACATTCTTTTATGTGCCCTGTCGCAATTCCAATTAACGAACATGCAATAATTGGCTGATGGAATTGGAACTGATCAAGGATTCCTTCCATTCCTGCTAGAAATGCGACGATTAATATTAAAATAATTGATAAAATATTAAAATCCATAATAACCTCCTAAAATTAAAGTTTTAATCCTTCGTTTTGTTTTTCTGAAATTAGTTTAAATAAGTCTGCTCTCTTGTCAGCAGCAACTTTTCTTACATCAAATTGAACACCTAAATCTCTAAGTTTCTTATAAGTGTCAACATCATTTTGATCCATTGAAAGTACATTATTTACCATAACTTTTCCAACAGTATGTGCCATTGAACCTACATTTAATTCCTTGATTTCTACACCTCTTTCAATTACATAAAGTGCATCCTGAGGGTTTTCAAATAGCAATAATGCTTTTGTATTTCCGAATCTTGGATCTTTTGAAACTTCTACTAATTTGTCAAGCGGAATAACATGTGCACGTACACCTGGAGGTGCTGCCTGCTCGATTAATTTTTTACGTAGTTCATCTTTTGAAACTGTGTCTGAAACAACAATAATTCTGTTTGGATTAGTTGCTTTTGTCCAGCTTGTTGCTACTTGTCCATGTAATAGACGAGTATCAATACGTGCTAATACAAATTTAATTTTTCCATCTCCAATAACTGTTCCTTCTGGAATGGCACCTTTAGGTGTATCATCCTGTGCTACAGCTTTTGGACCTTCATCTTTAGGTTGCAGACTTTCTGGACGAACTCTGATTTGATCTTTTCCTTCTGGAACAATAGCTTCTGCTACTTCGTGAGCTGTTTCCATATCTTCTCTTTCTGATAAGGCAGCTAGAAGCATTGGTAAATTAAGTCCTGCAACAATAGCTCTTGTTTCAGGTGCTTCTTCAAAGAAACGGTTTGACTGATTAAAAGGACTTCCTCCCCATAAATCAACAATAAATAGAACTTCTTCAGTTCCTAATTTTGTAATGGCATCCTGAATTTTTTTGTATAAATCATCAGGACCTTCACTTGGCATAAAGACAACTGATTCAAGTGCTTCTGTTTCACCTAGAATCATTGAAGCTGACTGTTTTATACCAGCTGCGAATTCACCGTGACTTGCAATGATAATTCCTACCATTTTGAACCTCCTTCTAAATAAAATATTTTTTTTATTCACTTATAATTTTAATTTTTTCATAAATTTTAAGGACTTTTTATAAAAATTAAAAATGAATAATCTCATAGTATAAGTGTACCACATTTTTTTAGATTTTCAAGTGTATTATTTAAATTTTAAAAAAATAATTTCAGTACACTTTTTATTAGTTTATAATACTGAAATAAATACATTTTAATAGCTTAATAGCATAAATAATTTTTGATAGTATATATAGGATGTTAAGATAATAAATATCTTTTAAAAAGAAATAATTATGAAATTCTGATTTTATTAAAAAAAACAGTTATCGCTGCATTAGATGATTTAATTGGAGCCTTCTATAAGAAGGAATCTTTTCATGAAGATAAACTTGTAATATTAAAGTTATTTGAAGGGAAAATTTTGAAAAATAGATTTGTTTTTAAATATTCTGAATTATATAGGCTGTGTCTGAAAACTCAAAATCTATGTTATTTTTAATGTTTTTTTGATTTTACAAATTATACAAATTACGATAAAATCAATGTTTATTATTTTTGATTTTCGAAAAATTTGTTAAAAATTCATTATTTTGATAGTTTTCAGACACACCCTAATAAAAAAAAAACTATTTTATAAAAATAAAATAGTAATATGAGTGATTTTTATGAAATGGTGCCGCTTGTCGGACTCGAACCAACCACCTACTGATTACAAGTCAGTTGCTCTACCAGATGAGCTAAAGCGGCAAAAAAATTAACAAAATTATTATAACGAATTTTTTTTTAAATGTCAAGGAATTTTTGTTTTTATTGAAAGAAATTTTTTTTAATGATATAATTGTGATAAATATTTGGCTGTTTGGAAGGTAGATATTAAGGAGTTTACTGATGAATAAATTTTATGTTATTATAATCGAGATTACTGTGGTTGTACTTGCTGGAATATATTCTATCTTAACGTGGCATTTTTTTGGAAGAGATCCCAAAAGAAAAGCTATTGTTCCTGAATTTACGGAGTCAGATTATATTTCTGCAATGTTTGTGGCATATATTAATGGCGAGAGAGATTCAAAGGAAATATTGAAATTAGGGGTATTATCATTAATGTTGAAGGGTTATATTTCTGAAGTTGCTGAAAATGGCACAGGAAATAGGAAATATGTTTTGAATCTGAAAAATAGGGATAATTTGAGATTGAGAAGGGAAACTTTGTTTGAAGAGGAAAATAACTTGCTGGATGTTCTTTCGGAAAATGAATTGTTTGAAAATAAACTGGGAATTATCAGATATAAAAATCGTATTGTATATTTTTTGGAAAAGAAATATAAAAGGATAATTTATAAAAACAATTATATATTTTTTATTCCAATAATATTTGGAATAGGAGTTTCTATAGTTTTTATCTTATTAGAATTATTACAAGGAAATCTTGAAAGTGCAATTATCGGAACAATGTTTATATTTATATGGCTTGAGTATGTACATGGAATGTCTAGAGGAATTTTAAAATTTTTATATACAATAGTTATGCTTGGAATAATTGTTGCTGTAATGGTGTATATGGAGATTTATTTGGGATTAAACCTATTTATTTTGGGAATAATGTTTTTAATTTATGAAAAGGTAATAGGAAAATATACAGTTTCAGGACAACGGAAAATGGAGTATATTGAAGGGCTTAAAATGTATTTTGAAACTGCAGAGAAAAATAGGATGGATAAATTTGAAACAGAAGAAGAGAAAATTAATTATTTCACTCAAATATACCCATATGTTATTGCACTTAAAATGAAAGATAAAAAAATAGGAATTTTTAAAGATTCTTTAGATTTTGTGAATACGATGGGAAGTTATGCTGACGCTCAATATTATGTTAACGAATATATAGAAGCACAATTTCCAATTCTTAGAAAACGACATATATTTTGGTAAGACAAGTGAACGATTGAAAAGATAAGAAATAACAAATTAAAAGGAGAAGAAATTTAAAAATGAAAATAGTGTATTTGGATAATGCAGCAACTACAAAAATGTCAGATAAAGTAATAAATGAGATGACGAAATCATTTAGCGAAAATTATGGAAATCCATCGTCTGTACATACATTAGGGCAACGTGCAAAATCGACTGTGGAGAATGCAAGACATATTGTTGCAAAAAATTTGAAAGCAGAAACAACTGAAATTGTGTTCACATCTGGTGGAGCTGAAGGGAATAATCTTGTGATAAGGGGATTTTTGAAAGCGAATAAGGATAAGGAGAAACATATCATAACGTCTAAAATAGAGCATTCTACGATTTTGAAGACCTTTGAACAATTAGAAAAAGAAGGATATGAAGTTTCGTATATTGGCGTTAATGAAACTGGAGTTGTAGATATCGAGGAATTGAAACGGGAATTGAGGGAAGATACGGCACTTGTTTCAATAATGTTTGTGAATAATGAAACTGGAGTTATTCAGCTAATTAAGGAAATTGGAGAAATTTTGGCAGAGAGAAATATATTTTTTCATACGGATGCAGTTCAGGCAATAGGAAAATTGAAAATTTTGCCAAAAGATTTGAAGATAAATGCTTTGACAGCAACAGCTCATAAATTTTACGGGCCTAAGGGAGCAGGATTTGTATTTATTGATAAAAAATATTCAGTTGAAAAGGAAATCTGGGGTGGCTCGCAGGAAAGGAACAGACGGGCTGGAACAGAAAATGTTCACGGAATTTTGGGACTTGGTGTGGCACTTGAGGAAGTTTATGAAAATTTGGAAGAAATATCAGAAAAAGAAAATAAACTGCAAAATTATCTAGAAAATAAACTGAAAATTGAAATTGAAAAACTTGGAAAAAAAATAAAAATAAATGGAGAAAAAGCTAATAGAATAAAAACAACAACGAATGTATACATAGAAGGAGTGGATATTCAAATGCTGCTAGTAGCACTAGATTTGAGAGGAATCTGTATAAGCGGCGGTTCTGCGTGTATGTCAGGCTCGCTTGAAAATTCACACGTTTTGAAGGCTATGGGACTTACTGACGAGGAATTGAAAGGTTCGTTTAGAATTAGTATTGGTAAAGATACTACTATTGAAGAAATAGATTATTTTGTAGAAAATTTAATTGAAGTTATTTTATAAATTAGTTTTTAATATTTCAACCAAAAGATTTCTTCATAATCTTAAATTCTATTTATTAATTTTTTATTTTGATATATTTTGATTAATAATTATTTTTTCGTTTATATTTTAATTTCTTTTAACGTAAAGGTATTATTCTTTTTATATTAAAAAAACATAAAAATTAATAAAAAGTATTTATTGACAACAGCTCATTTTATAAAATAAAAAAACATATTTAAAATTGGAGATTAAAATAAATGAAAAAAAATGAGAAGAAAAAGAAAAAATATAAATTTTTGTGTGTGAGTGATATTGAGATTTTGGCGGATATGGAAGAGGAGTTTTTGAAGCAGAGGTTTAAGGATGTGGATTTTATAATGTCTGCTGGAGATGTTTCCAATAATTATCTGGATTATCTTGTTTCGGTGCTAAATAAGGATTTGATTTGTGTTAATGGGAATCACACTTATAATAAGGATTACCCGCTGGGATTTGCGAAAGTGATTAATGGGAAATTTATAAAATATAAGGGGCTTCGGATATTGGGACTTGATGGGAGCAAAGTTTATTCGTTTCAGGAACATCAGTATAGTGAAAGTCAGATGAAAATGAAAATTTTGAAAAATATTTTTTTTCTTCGTAAAGGAGTTGACATTGTTTTGAGCCATGCTTCTCCAGAGGGAATACACGACAGGGATGACGGAGTTCATAACGGATTTAAGGTTTTTCATAAGGTTATACAGCATTTTAAGCCAAAATTGTGGATTCATGGGCATATACATTTGTCTAATTTTATGAATTATCAGGATACGCTGGTTGGAGAGACGATGGTATCGAATACGTTTGGGTATAGAATATTTACGATTGAAAAATAGATTTAGATTTTGATTCAGGAAAAGGATATTTTATTTGGATGTTTGGAGGAAAAATGGAAAATAGGACTTTGATGAGTGTGATGGAGGCGGAAGAGGCTTATAAAAAATTTTTGAAGTCGGCAAGAGGGATATTTGGTTTTAGTTTTAAGAAAAAGGAAAATCTGAAGTCGTTTTCGGAAATTCAGAAGGAAGAAAATGCCTATAATAGCGTTAATTTGGGAATAAAGGAAGTTTCACTTGATAAAATTGTAGGAAGTGTTGAAAAATATGCAGATTTTGATAAAAATTTTGTTCCTAAAAATAATGTTGTAAAGCAGAGATGGATAAATATTTACATTGGATATACATCGGATAGTATGCTTCCGATGGTTATTCTTTATAAAATAAAGGATAATTACTATGTTTACGACGGCAATCACAGAGTTTCGGTTGCGAAATTTCTAAATTTTGCGACTATTGAGGCACAGGTGGAGGAATTTTTGCCGACAAAGGATACGAAGGATAAGGTTATTTATCGGGAACGTATGATTTTTGAGAAAGAAACAGGGCTTTCTGATATTTCACTTTCAGAGCCGATAAAATATAAATATTTGCAAGAAGAAATTGAAAGCTATAAAATTCTTTTGAATAAGAGAAAAATTGAAAATACGGATCTGAAGGAAGCATCGAAAAAATGGTATGTAAATGTATTTTTACCAATAAAAACAATACTTTCAAAAAATGAAATAATTAAAAATTATAAGGGAAATCTGGATGATGTTTTTTTGTCTTTTTTAGAGCATAAATATTATTTGAGTAAAAATATTGGAAAAAATGTGGGATATTTGTATAGCATGATTAATTTTATAAATCTTGTAAAAACAAACGAAAATAGGGATTTGGAAAATATTTGTGAAATTCAGACGCAGGAATTGATGGAAAAATATAAAAAATTGGAAAAGATTGATAATGAACTTATAAATACAGATTTTAAAAAGAAAATGGGGAAAAATAAACTTTTGAAAAATAAAATAATAAATTATTTTTCGCAAGGAATAGAAAAATTACCTAACAAATATTCTGAATATTTATTTAAGAATGAGGAAGTTGCAAATGACGCTGTGTTGGAGAAGTTTGGTAATTATATTTTAAATTATGTGAAAATTTTGGATGCTCAAAAGAATAATAACTTGAATAATGAAAATAAAGTTTTGGAAAAAAGTGAAGATACTCTTGATGAAATAGAAGTAAATAAGGAAAAAAGTGAATTTGAGAATGTTGAAACTGATGTGTTGAATTATATACTTGAAATATTTTTGCCGATTGCTGAAATATTTTTGGAAATAAATGAAAAAGATGGATTTATTTTCAATGAATACGAAAAATTGCAAAATGAGTTTTTTAATTTGTTAAAATTGAAAAATTTACTTGAAGCAGAGGGAAAATTTGTAAAATACGAAAATATAATGAGTGAAAGTATAAAACTTGCCATTGATACAAAAAATAAAAAAATGCTTACTGGAGTTCAGGAATTTCTTGTTTCAGAAAAGAAAAAAGAATTTTTGAAAAACTTGAAAAAGCCAGAAATTTTTCAGGAAATACTGGAAAAATATGGAGAAATAAAAAAATACGAAACTTATGTAAAATTTTTTATAGCACTTGATAATTTTGGAGAAGAGGAATTTTTGAATAATTTGGAAAAAGATTTAAAAGAATTTTATTTGCAAGATGATAATGTGGTTGAGTATAAGACGGAAAAAGTTATGAAAATTGAAAATAGCAGCATTTTTGAAGATGATTATGAAATTGGATTTATAGATTTTTTTTGTAATAAATTTGTTTGGTAAGTTATTTTAAAATTTGTTAATAGGGAAGGGAATTAAAATGAATAATATAAAAGCGATATTTATGGATTTGGATGGAACAGTGCTGACAAGTGAGCATAAAGTTTCGGAAAATTTGATAAAAAAATTGAGAGAATTGGAAGAAAAGGGAGTGAAAACATTTATTGCAACTGGGAGAACCTTTATTTCTTCAAAGCCTTTTGTGGAAATGCTGGAGATAAAAAATCCAGTAATTAACTATAATGGAGGAAGAGTTACAAATCCGTTAAATAATGAAGTTATCTTTGAGAAACCTGTTGAGGCACAAGATGTTAAGGAACTTATTAAAGTTTCGAGAGAAAAGGGAATTCACTTAAATTTATATATGGATGACAAGTTATATATTGAAAATGAAACAGATGAAGGTAAAAAATATTCAGAAAGTGTCGAAATTCCATATTATGTTAAAAATTTTGATGAATTCATTGGAAAAACTTCTACAAAAGCATTATTTATTACAGAAAATTCGATTTTACTGGAGTTGAAAAAGGAGCTGGAAGAAAAATTGCCACATATAAATTTTGTATTTTCAAAGCCACATTATCTAGAATGCTTGAATAAGGAAGTAAATAAAGGACTGGCAATAAAGGAACTGTTGAAAAAATATGATATTTCTCCAGAAGAAACAATGGCATTTGGGGATCAGTGGAATGATTTGGAAATGTTGAAGTTTGTGAAATATGGGTATCTTATGGGAAATGCCACGGAAGAACTAAAACAGGAATTTTCAAAAGATAAAATAACTCTGTCAAATGATGAAGATGGGATTTATGAAGTGATAAAGGCACTTTAGGTATTTTTATAAAAATAGAAATTAGGTAGAAATTATGGAAAATAAATTTGTACATTTGAAATTGCATACGGAGTATTCACTGCTTGAAGGAGTAGGGAAAATAGATGAATATGTTGAAAAGGCTAAGAAAACAGGAGTAAAAGCACTTGCAATTACTGATACTTCGATGTTTGGGGCAATCGAGTTTTTTAAGAAGTGTAAAAATGCTGGAATAAAGCCGATTATTGGACTTGAGGTGTTTCTTGACGGACTGGAGAAAGTGGGGGAATTTTCGCTTACTTTACTTGCTAAAAATCAGAATGGGTATAAAAATTTATCAAAATTGTCGTCAATTTCATATAGCAGGTTTACACGGAATAGGAATAAGATTAAGTATGACGAATTGAAAAAATATTCGGATGACTTATATATTTTGTCGGGCGGGATAAATAGTGAAGTTGTAAAGGGTATTCTAGATTTGGAAAACACTCAGGTTAGAAGGGTTGTTGAAAAACTTGGTAAAGATTTTGGGGATAATTTTTTTATTGAAGTTCCTGCTGTGGAAAGGCTGGAAAAGGCTAGGAAAATGCTTTTTGACATTGTGCGTAAAAATAAATTTGATAATTTTGTTATTACGAATGATGTTTATTATCCAAATCGGAAAGATGCAGTTTTGCAGAAAATCGTGGAGTCGATAAAAGAGGGAAGCAAAATTGATACAGAAAAATCGGAAAATAGTGAAATTTTGTATGATGATCTGTATTTAAAATCTGAAAATGAAATAGAAAAAAGTTTTGAAAATAAGGAATATAGTGAATTTTATGAAACTGGAATTAATAATGTGGAAAAAATTATGGAAAACTGCAATGTTGATTTTGAGTTTCATCATTTTAAATTTCCAAAATATTCGTTGCCGCAAAATATAAGTGAAAAGGAGTTTTTACGAAATCTAGTATTTGAGGGGCTTTTTCACAAATATTTGAAAAAATCTGTTTCAGATTCTGAAAAATTGCAGTTGGATAAAAATTTTGAGATAATTCAAAAAGAGATTGCAAAAGATGAAATTGCTGGGCAGAAATTGAAAGAAGTTAAAATTCGGGAAGAATTATTAAAGAATAATTTGGAAAATGTTTTGGAGCGTGCAGAGTATGAGCTGGAAATTATTGATAAAATGGGATACAATGGATATTTTATCATTGTCTGGGATTTTATAAAATTCTCACGTGAAAATGGGGTTTATGTTGGGCCTGGAAGGGGTTCTGCGGCTGGGAGCATTGTTTCGTATGCCTTGAATATTACAGAAATTGACCCGCTTGAATATAACTTGATTTTTGAACGTTTTTTGAATCCTGAACGTATTTCGATGCCTGATATTGACATAGATTTTGATCAGGAACAGCGGGAAATTGTTATAAATTATGTGGTGAATAAATACGGGGCAGAGTATGTGGCACATATTATTACGTTTGGAACGCTAAAGGCTAGGCTTGCGATTCGTGATGTGGGACGTGTGTTAAATGTTTCGCTTGTAAAAGTCGATAAAATCGCTAAAATGATACCGTTTAATACGGAACTGAAAGATGCTCTGAACAATATTCCTGAATTTAGGAAAATGTATGGAACTGACAGGGAAATAAAAAAGGTGATTGATTATTCGCTTAAATTGGAGGGGAAAGTGCGACACGCCTCTGTTCATGCGGCTGGAGTCGTTATTTCCAAAGATGTGCTAAGTGATGAGATTCCGACTTATTCTGATGGGAAGACAAAGATTGTTTCGACGCAGTATCAGATGAAGGAACTGGAAGAGCTGGGAATTTTAAAAATGGATTTTCTTGGCTTGAAAAATCTCACGATTTTGCGGAAAACTGTGGAAAATATTGAGAAAAGACGAAAAACAAAAATTGTATTAAATGATATTCCTCTAAATGATGAAAAAACGTATGAATTGCTTACAAAGGCTGATACAATGGGAGTTTTCCAATGTGAGTCGGCTGGAATCAGAAGCCTTATGAAGAAAATGAAAATTGAAAAATTTGAGGACATAATCGCATTGCTTGCACTGTACCGTCCAGGACCTTTGCGAAGTGGAATGGTGGATGATTTTATTAATGTGAAAAATAACAGGACTGAGATAAAATATATTGATGATTCGCTAAAATACATACTTGAGGAAACTTATGGAATAATTTTGTATCAGGAGCAGGTTATGAAAATTGTGAGTGAAATGGCAAATTATTCACTTGGAGAAGCTGATGAGCTACGGCGTGCAATTGGAAAGAAAAATCCTGAACTAATGAAGAAAAATCGTGAAAAATTTGTAACAAATGCTGAAAAAAACGGAGTTTTTTCGAAAAAGGCAAATGAAATTTATGATTTAGTGGAAAAATTTGGTGGATATGGATTTAATAAGTCACATTCGGCGGCTTATGCCTTGATTGTTTACTGGACAGCGTATTTTAAGGCAAATTATCCATTGGAATTTTTTGCTGCGATAATAACAACCGAAGTGCATAATCTGGATAGATTTGTTGTTTTTGTGAATGAAGCGAAAGAAAAAGGAATTAATATATTTTTACCAGATGTGAATTTGTCTGATTATGATTTTGAAATTGAAGAAAGTTTTGAAAATAATAACGAAATAAAAAAAATGGGAATTAGATTTGGACTATTTGCGGTAAAAGGTATTGGAGCGGCTTTAATTAATGAAATAAAAAAAGAAAGAGAAAATGGGGATTTTTCCTCTTATGAAGATTTTGTTTATCGGATGAAGCAAAATGGGATTACGAAAAAGCAGTTGGAATCGTTTATTTTATCAGGAGCTTTGGATAAATTAAACGGGAATAGATTTGAAAAATACAAGTCTATTGATAAAATTTTAGAATATAGCCAGAAAAAATATGAATCTGAAGAGGATTTGCAAATGATTTTATTTAGTGGCGAGAAGAAATTTAAAGGTAAGTTTGAAATGGAAAAGGCTGATGAATTTCCTCAAAAAGTTTTGCTTGAAAATGAGAAGGAATATCTTGGAATTTATGTTTCAAGCCATCCGTTAAATGAGAAAAAAAGATTGATAAATATAATTTCCCATAATAAAATATCAGAAATTTCACAAAAGGAGTTAAAAAAAGTACGAATTATTGGAATAGTAAAAAATGTAAAAAAATTTGCAACACGAGCTGGAAAAGAGCCGATGGTAAAATTTGAAATGGAAGATTTTCAAAAAAACATTGAAGTTGTTTGTTTTCCAAGAGAATACGTAACTTTTGGCTATAAAATTACGGAAGGGCAGATTATGGTGCTGGAAGGAATTGTAAATTCTGAGCAAAATAAAAATACAGTTATTTTAAATAATATTTGTAACATTGAAAATCTGGAAGAAAATAAAAATCTAAAATTATACATCTTAATTGACGAAGAAGTGAAAGAAAAAAATCAAAAACTAAAAGAAATTATTTTAAAAAATAAAGGAGATAATCAAGTATTTTTGGCATTTAAAACGAATGAGAAAAAGGAAGTTGTGAAATTATCTAAGAAATATAATGTGAATTTGTCGCTGAAATTTATTAGGAAAGTTGCAAAATTATTTGGAATTGAGAGAATAAAATTAAGATAAATAGTTTTATAAAATAGATTTTATTATAAAAATTATGGTTAAGAAAATTTAAAAATAATTTAATTAAATAGGAATAAGTTTAATCTTAATTTTTTTTAATGAAATTAAAATTTATATTATTGAATAGTTCTGATATATTTATTTGATTTTAAGAAGAATTAGTTATATAATAAGAAAAAATTTAAAGGAGCGAGAAGATGAATTTTTTTGCAAAAAAATTGAAAAACTTTTTTTCAGTAATATTTGTTATCGCGATATTTATTACATTTACTGTTCTAACGTTTTCAGAAAATTCAGAATTTCTGGCAATTGGGAATTTAAAAATTGTACGGCAAGAGCCATTAGTAATAAAAAGGGAGGATTTAAATATTACAATTGAAAAAAATAGGACAATAAAAGTAAATAGTGTCTATACATTTGAAAACATTGGAAATTACAATGTAAAATCAACATTTATGTTTTGGCTTGATACAAATGTGGAAAAGACTGATAAAAAGGATTTTAGTAATAAAAATACAAATAATCGAGGAAAATTTGTAAAAAACATAAAATTTTTGACAGATTATAAAAAAGCACAAAGTCTGCGAGCAGTCATTAACTTTGATGAAAGTATTTATGAAAATCAGGTTACAGACAATATTCAGCGTGAATGGTTTGCCATTTCAAAAGTAATTCCATCAATGGAAGAAGGAAAAGTGGCTGTTTATTATGACTTAATAAATACTAAATTTTCAAGAAATAAAGATTTTGTGTATAGTTTTGATTTAGTGGAAAACTTTTTTAATAAGAACAAAGCAGAAGTTTTATACGTAAATATTTATAATAAATCAGATTTAAAAATTAAGAATATAGATTTTAAAGGTTATGAATTTAAAAATATCAGTAAAAATAATAAAAAAGAGCATTACCAGCTGCTTGAAGGCGGCGTAAACTTAGATGGAAAACTTGTAATAAAATTTGAGTAGATTTTAAATTTATTTGAGATAAAAATTAAATATAAAAAACGAAAAGAGGAAAAATGAGAATTGTAGCAGGAGTACTGAAAAATAGGAGAATAAAATCAAGGGAAGGAAGAGAAACTAGACCTACGCTAGAAAGAATAAAAGAGGCAATTTTCAGCATAATTGGAGAAAAAGTTGCAGATGCCAAATTTTTGGATTTGTATTCAGGAACTGGGAATGTTTCGTTTGAAGCACTTAGCCGTGGGGCAAAAAGAGCAATTATGATTGAGGAAGATAAGGAGGCTCTTAGAATAATTATTGAAAATGTAAATCATTTAGGCATAGAAGAAAAATGTCGTGCCTATAAAAATGATGTTTCTCGTGCGATAGAAATTCTAGCGAGAAAAAATGAAATATTTGACATAATATTTTTGGATCCGCCTTACAAGGAAAATATTTCAACAAAAACGATTGAAAAAATATCAGAAGAAAATCTTTTGGAACGAGATGGAATTATAATTTCAGAACACAGCACGTATGAGAAAATGGCTGATAAAATAGGTAATTTTGTGAAGTACGACGAGAGGGATTATAATAAGAAGGTGGTTAGTTTTTATAGGTTTGAGAATTAAATAAAAAATATGAAGGAGAAAAATAAAAATGGCAGTAAAAAAACAAAGTTATGAAGAAAATATTGCACAAATTGATGAAATTTTGGAAAAATTGGAAAGTGAAGAATTGTCGCTAGATGATTCGATTTCTGAATACGAGAAGGCGATTAAGCTCATTAAAGATTCGGAAAAATTGCTTGAATCTGGAGAAGGGAAAGTTATGAAGGTGCTTGAAAAAAATGGGAAACTGGAAATGGAAAAGTTTGAATAAAGATAGGCAGATTTTCAAAGATAGTAGAATATTTAAAATTTTTGAGTTCAGTTTTGAAGTAAATTTATTTTAAGAAGATTGTTTTTTAAAAATAAAAATTTGAGTGATTGGGGGTAAAATGTTACGGGAATATTTGGAAGATAAAAAGAAAATTGTAGAAGGCAATTTAAAGGAATTACTTGGCAATTATGAAAATAAATATCCTGAAAAATTGTCGGAGGCAATGGAATATGCGGTTATGAACGGAGGAAAGCGAATACGTCCTATTTTGATGTATATGATTTGTGATTTGTTTGAAAAAAATAATTGTAAAAGTTATGATAAAATTAAGGAAATTGCTGCTGCACTTGAGTTTATACATTGCTATTCACTTGTTCACGATGATTTACCAGCGATGGACAATGATGATTACAGACGTGGTAAACTTACAGTTCACAAAAAATACAATGAAGCAATTGGGGTTCTTGTGGGAGATGTTCTTTTGACAGAAGCCTTTGGAATAATTGCTAATTCTAAAAGTTTAGGAGATAAAAATAAGATTGAAATTATTTCGAAATTGTCTGAATATGCAGGATTTTTTGGAATGGTTGGCGGGCAGTTTGTGGATATGGAGTCTGAAAATAAGAAAGTGGAAATTGACACATTAAAATATATTCACGCTCATAAGACTGGAAAATTACTGACTGCTGCGATTGAATTGCCAATGATTGCTTTGGATATTGAAAGTGAAAAGCGTGAAAAAATGGTAGAATATTCAAAATTATTGGGAATTGCCTTTCAGATTAAGGATGATATTCTGGATATTGAAGGGAATTTTGAGGAAATTGGTAAAAAATCGAATGATGCTCAAAATGAAAAGACGACTTATCCGAGTATTTTTGGGCTTGAGAAAAGCAAAAAGTTGTTGCAGGAATATTTGGAAAAAGCAAAAAAGATTATTGAGAATGAGTTTGAGGGAAATCAATTATTTTTGGAATTAACGGATTATTTTGGGAATAGAAAAAAATAATAAAAGATTTCTGATGATTTTTTCGATAATTTTAGGTTATGTGATAATGACGTTTTTATAAAAAATAAAAAAATAGTTAGAAGGAAGTGAGATATTATGAAAATAAAAAAATTACTGATGATGGTATTAGTGCTGTTATCTGTACAAATGTGTGGGCCTGAACCTAAATTGGACTACAACGTTACAAAAAGTGAAAGTTACAAAATTTCTGAAAAAAAAATGAAAAAGAATTCATTAGAAGTAAAAAAAGGTTTTGAAGCTGACAATGATAAATTTAGAAATAAAGCTAAAGAAGTCACTAAAAAATTTATAGAAGATATGATGGCAAAAGAATTTCAAAATAAAAATGAAACATTTGCTACTCAGGCAATGAAACAAATGGTAGTTAATATGATAGAAAAAGGTATCGAGTATCAAAAAAGTAAAATAGAAGAAATTAGATTTTTTAATGATGAAGAAGTGCAAATTACTCAGAAAGTAAAAGTTTTTGATAATAGCAAAGGGAACATTGCAAAACTTCAAAATGAATATGAACTTTTAAAGCTTGTTGCACAAAAATTGCAATATAAAGATATACAAGATATGTCATCTCAAATGGAAAAAATGGATAAGAAAGAAGCTTTTTCTAAATTTATGAATGGTATAAGCGGAGTTATAGAAGATGAATTTAAAAAAGAAGAAAATTATACAGAAATGACTACAACTGTTAATATGAATAAAGTAAATAATACTTGGCATATAAAAAATTTAGATGAACAAATTAAAGCGATAGAAATGATATTTTCAAATTTATCAAACAGTATGTAAAAAATATAAAAGGATAGATAGTTATGTTTATAGAAAATAAAAGTTATTATTATATTGAAGAATTTGAAAAATACGGTATTACGGCAGTTTATACAAAGAAAATCGCTGGAAATATGTCTGATTATTGCCCAATCGAAAATCAGGAAGAAGGAATACAAAAAAAAAATCGTGAAAAGTTATTAGAAGACTTGAATTTAACAGATAAACAGGAAGTGATGGCATTTCAGACACATTCTAACAATGTAAAAACCATTGATGAAGATACAACGAAATATTATTATGAAAAAGAAGAAGATATTGATGGATTTCTGACAAAAAGGAAAGATATTGCAATTTTTACATTTTATGCGGATTGTTTGCCGATTTTTGTATATGATAAGGAAAATCAGGTTATTGGGGTGTGGCATTCAGGATGGCCGGGGACATTTAAGGAAATAATGAAGTCAGGACTTTTGGAAATGAAAAAAAATTATGGAACGAAAATTGAGAATGTAATAATGGCATTAGGAATTGGAATCGGACAAAAGGACTATGAAGTTGGAAATGAGTTTTATGATAAGTTTATGGAAAAATTTGGAAAAAGTGATGGCAAAATTGTAGAAGAATCATTCTGGTTTAATGAAGAAACAAAAAAATATCATTTTGACAATACAAAATTTAATGAACTTATGGCATTGAAATTTGGGATAAAAAAGGAAAATTTGATTATAGCAAATGAAAGCACATTTAATGAGAAATTTCATTCTTATAGAAGGGATGGAAAAAATGCTGGAAGGGCTACAGCAATGATTAGTTTTAAATAAATAAAAAATATATTTTAAGAAAGGAAAAATTTATGAAAAAGATTTTAACATTAGCATTTTTAGTAATTGGAGTGACAACATTTTCTGCTAGCTGTGACTGGTTTAAAGAGAATACAGAATATGCAGATAAAATGGTGGAACTTGTAAAGAAAGAGAGATTGACAAACAAGGTTTATTGTGATACGGACCAAAAAAAAATGGTTTATGAAACTGTGGATAACGATACTAATGAAAAATATATAGAAATAGGATTAAGTTACAACAAGAACAAGAAAAATAGTTTTACTTATGAAGATATTTTAAATTCTTTTGTGGAATTTGAAAAAGATGTAGATAAATTATACCCTTGGGTAAATTTAACAAAACTAGAGTATCAAAATGCTCCAAGATACTATAATTACAGAATGTACGTATATAATCCCGAAACTCAAAATGAATACATGGCTTTCCTAGTTACCTATGATACATCTAATGGAACTTGGAATAAATATTACAGTAATGAATTTTGGAACGGAGAAAATGAAAATGAAAAAGAAATAATAAACGTAATAAAAGAAACTGGATTAAAAGAAACAGATGATATAATTTACTAATTAAATTACGCCAAAGCACTCATAGTATTAAAAATGAGATGAATGGCGTATTTTTTCTAATAATTTAATTAAATAACTTTATTTTCACTAACTATAAAATTTAAAATCATATCATGACTTTCTGTTGGAACTTCATCAACTATTTGAAAATCATAACATATACCAATAAACAAAACTTTTTTATTTTTTTCTCTAACTTTTTTCAAAAACGTATCATAATATCCACCGCCAAATCCAATTCGATTTTTTTCAAAATCAAAGACAACTGCTGGAACAATTACAATATCCAAAATGTTTTCGTTATAAAAATCGCTGGAAGAAGATTCATAATATCCAAATTTATGTAATACAAGCTCATTTTCGTTATATTTATTAATTTTCATTTCTCTATTTTTACTATCTGTAATTTTTGGAATAAAAAAACTTTTCTCAGGATAAAGTTTCATCAATTTTGTGATTCTCACTTCATTTTTCATATCCATAAAAATCATTATATTTTCAGCATTTTTTATAAATTTTTCTAAATTTTGAATAATTAAATCACTTTTTTTTTCTACTTCTTCAGTGGATAAATTATTTCTTTTTTTCAAAATTTCTTGTCTAATTTTATCCTTTTCTAGCTGTAAGTTTAACTTTTCATTTTTCATACAAAAATCTCCCCTTTTATAAAAAATATTTTTTAAATTATTTAATTTTCATTGGAATGCCAGACACCACAAAATAAACTTCATCAGCCCTTTTTGCCACAGCCTGATTCATTTTTCCTGCAATTTCACGAAAATAACGTCCCAATGGATAACTCGGCACAAGCCCCAATCCCAGCTCATTTGACACAATTATCGTATTTTCAAATTGATTTGTTATATTCAGCAGTTCATTTACTGTGTTTTCCACATTTTTGTCCAACTTTTCCACAATTTTTACATAAGATTTTTTGTCAAAATTATCCCAGTCAACATCCTTTTCCTCAAAAATTATGTTAGTAATCATAGTTGTAAGACAGTCCACAAGCATATTATTCTTAATGCCATTTTTTGTTTTAGGAAAATATTCATTTAAACTATTTTCAAAATTTTTATAAGTTTCCACAGTTCCCCAATTGTTTTTCCTTCTCTCCTTATGCAACCTCACCTTTTCCTTCATTTCCTCATCAAACACAAGCGATGTTGCCAAATACACATTTTCCTGCTTCCCATTATTCAAACTTAAAATTAACTCTTCAGCAAACTTGCTTTTCCCACTTTTTGCCCCGCCAGTAACAAAAATTAATGCCATTCCTTTCACTCCCTTTTCACAATTTTCTATAAACAAAAAAACAACCTCATATAAAAGTTGTTGTTTTTAATTTTTTGTTCCAATCCTTGTTTTAATGGATTCACTATTCTTACAATATAAAGAAGAAATAAAAAGGGCAATCAGGACCATGTTTCAATCCTTATTTTAATGGATTCACTATTCTTACGAGCTTGGATTTGCTTTAAAAGAAATTCAAGAAATTCAGTCTCAATCCTTGTTTTAATGGATTCACTATTCTTACATCCCGTACTTTTGAGAAAACCCTTTACTTATCAATGTTACAAGAATTTTTTCAGACATTAAAATCGCATTTTTTTGATTAATTTTTGTCATTTTTTGCTGTTTTTTTAGCATTTTCCGTAACTCCTAACTAGCATTTTTACTGGCTTTAAGTGGATTTTTCTCTGCATTTTTAATTTTTAGTAGTGGTAGGAATTTTTTCTACAAACTTATTGTACCATATTTTTTTGATTTTTCAAAGTTTTTTATAAAAATTTCCCCGTCTAAATATTTTATATTAAACTCCATTTAAAAAATAGAAATAAAATTTTACAACAATTAATTTGGTAGTCTTGTTAAAAAAAATCTAATTTTTAAGTATCCGTCTTAGAGACTTTTATAATTTTATTTATAAATATTATGATTAATAAATATTTTTTCGTATTTTATTTATATGTTTTTTTAACGAAATTTTTCTTATTTAATATTTTCTAAAATTTAAGAATTTAAATATAATAATTTTTATAATTTTATGTAGAATGTCGTGATTTTTTTGGAATAAAAACGATTGTCTGAGCGTCAGCGAGTTTCGTTTTTGTTTCAAAAAAATGCTTAGACGAGCCAGGGTTGCAAGGGAAATGGCGATTGATTTCCCTTGCTTATATAAAAAGAAAAAACATAGAATTAAGAAAAACATTTGTTAACAATAAGCAGTTTTTTAAAATCTGAATAAAAATCCTTATATGGATAATTAAAGACATTTTAATAGTTAAATAGATTGTATAATAGTATAGTAGTATTAAATTTCTCTCTTTTCTCAAACTATATAAAAAATATTTTTAGTTAAATTTTATTTTTTTCTGCTGTCAATTACTTTTTGTGCCAAGTCTCCCATTAATTCTTCGTACCTTACAAGTTTCATTTCAAAGTATCCACGTCCTTGAGTGATGGCTTTCAATTCGTTGGCGTATTTGAATGTTTCTGACATTGGGGCTTCGGCTATTATTTTTTGTTTTGTGCCTTTGTGAGCTTCCATTCCCATTACTCTACCACGTTTTTTGTTGATGTCGCCCATTACATCTCCAATATATTCTTCTGGAATGATAATTGTAAGCTCCATAATTGGTTCAAGTAAAATTGGTTTTGCTGCCAGCATTCCCTTTTTGAAAGCCAAGTTTGCGGCAATTTTAAAGGCTAATTCTGAAGAATCTACGTCGTGATATGAACCATCGTATAAAACGGCTTTTATGTTAGTTACTGGATAACCAGCTAGAACTCCCTCTTTTAGTGATTCTCTTAATCCTTTTTCTACCGCTGGAATGTATGATTTTGGAACGCTTCCACCTGTAATTGTTTCTTCAAAGACAAAGTCTTCGTCTACGTGCGAAAATTTGATTAGGACATCTCCGTATTGTCCGTGTCCTCCTGATTGTTTTTTGTGTTTTCCTTGAACTTCGGAAGTTCCTTTAATTGTTTCACGATATGGAACCTTTAATTCGATAGTTTTTATTGATATTCCAAATTTAGCTTTTAATTTTTCGATAACTGTTGCAGAATGAAGTTCTCCTTGCACTCCAAGTACTGTCTGCCCTGTTTCAAGGTTTCTATGCCAAGTGAAAGATGGATCTTCTTCCATCAGTCGATTTAATCCAGATGACATTTTTTCATCATCATTTTTGTTTAATGGCTCTATTGCTACGAATAGCTGTGGTTTTGGGAAAGTTATGTCTTTTACTGAAGCTTCTTTTTCATTAGTTGAAAGGGTATCAGAAGTTTTTGTGCTGTTAAATTTTGAAAATACGACAATATCTCCAGCAATCGCCTTTTGAAGTTCGTCCATTTTATTTATTACAAATGTATGAATTTTTCCAATTTTTTCCTTTATTTTTTTATTTACATTGAAAACTTCACTATCTTGCTTAATTTCACCAGAATAAACTTTTGCGTAGGAAACTTTTCCTAAGAAAGAGTCAATTGTAGTTTTGAAAATTTGGCATACAAATGTATTTTTTTCAGGCTGAATTTTTTCAATATCAATTGGTGCTGGTAAATAGTCCTTTACCATATCAAAAGTCGTATGAAGTCCAATATTTTTCAATGTTGAACCACAAATAACAGGAATTACGGAACAGTCAAGCACTCCTTGTCTAAGTCCACGATGAATTTCAGCTGTTGTAAATTCTTCGCCGTTAAAATATTTATCCATTAGTTCTTCATCAGTTTCAGCTACCGCTTCTAAAAGCATTTCCCTAATTGGATTTATTTCATCATCCATATCGGCTGGCATATCTACAGTCGCACATTCATTTTTATTTTTATCAAATTCCCTTGCAAACATATCAACTACATTAATATGTCCACGAAATTCGTCTCCACGTCCCCAAGGCACATGAAACGGTGCGATTCTTTTACCGTATTTTTCTCTTAATTGTGAAAGAATTTTTTCATAATCGGCTTTTTCATTATCAATTTTATTTACAAAAATAAATCTTGGAATATTTCTGCTGTCCGTCAGCTCCAAAGCTGTTTCTGTCCCAACTGTTAAATCAGTAGTTCCGTCAACAATGATAATTGCTCCGTCAACTGCCGCAAGTCCCGATTCAACTTCACCAAAGAAATCTCCATATCCAGGAATATCCACAAAATTAAATTTTGAAGTCTGATATTCTATCGCGTGTAAACTTAAGGAATTTGTAATTTTAGTATCATTTTCGTTATTTACAATACGGTTGGTAAGCCCAGCCGTAAATTCCAGCCCTTCCACCATATTACTTTTTCCTGAACCGCTATGCCCTAAAATTCCGACATTTCTAATGTTATTGCTGTCATATATTCTCATAACACTTCCTCCTGTGATTATTATTCAAAAAAATTTACTCTATATTAAATTTTAACTTGAAATGAAAAAAAATCAAGTTAATTTTAAAAAATAATTTTAAAAGGTTAAAAATTATAAATTTGTAAGCCTCATTTTAAAGCAGTTATGAAAAATAAAAAAATAAATTTTTTCCTTGAAATAATAAAAAAAAAATGATAACATATATAGTCAAATTAAATATAACAAACTTTAAAATTAAAATAGTCGAGATTTACTCTAAAAGTACTAATAAATACAAAATTTTAAAGTTTTTGGACGTATTGGTCAAAAATTTGAAAATTGTTTTAGAATAATAATATTATTGTAAATACAAAAGGGGAAAAAATGGAGAGAAAAGTAAAAAATGAAAATAAAGGATTGGAAGCTTTTGGAAATGATGAAATTTTTGATATTATTAAGAATAATTTGAAAAATGATAAGGAATACAAGGTAAATTTTGGATATATGAATGGTTTTCACAAAAGTAAAATTGATAATAGCCAAAAACTTTTCAAAAATTCTTCATTTAATCAAAATATTTCTGATTCAAGTGAAAAAAATCAGTTTAATTTTTCATCTGAAAATTCAATTCCTTATGTTATAATCAATCTTTCTGATGATTTTTCATATGAGAACAGTTCTAAATATATTACTCAGATAAAAAAAAATAACAAATTAGGCATAAAAAATCTTGGTTACGTTACAACAAACGAATATTTAAAAAGTATTGACAAAATTTATTCTGAGATTGATAAATATATGGAATTTTTTGGTGAAAACTATATTTCAGGAATTTTTTTTGATGAATTATCTTCTGGAAAAAACTTATCAGAAGTAAAATACATGTCCCAGCTATACAATTACGTTAAAACTAAATATCCTGATTCATTAGTTGTCGGAAATCCTGGAGGAACTATTACAGATGAGATGTCAAAATATGCTGACTTATGGCTGACAAGCGAAGTTTCCGCTGATGACTATATTAACAACTGGATTCCCAGAAATTATGAATTTGAAAATAATCCTGCAAATTCGAGTCATATTGTTCACGTTATCCATTCTGCAAAGCCAGAGCAGTATGAAACTCTGGTAAATTTGTCAAAGGAGCGGAATGCAGGTTTTTTGATGATTATAAATGCTGATGAAAATGTGGAAAATGAAGATTTAATTGATGAAGATGATTGTGATGATGAAATTTTGGATTTTGACAAAATGGAGATTATAGAAAATGATGAAAACATTTCACATGAATTTGTATCATCAGGAAAATATAATATTGCTGGAGATTTAAAAATAAGCAATTTGGATTTGTTTACACTTTTGAATGATTATTATAAAAATAGCACAAAAAGAGATTTTTTTAAAAATATGTTTAATAACAATTTCGATTTTGGATATAATATTTCAAATGAATTTAAAATTGATTATTCATATAAAATAAAAGATGAAATTGGAAATTTTGAAATTAAATTGACAAAAAATAAAAACTTTAGTTTTTTTTACTCTTCAATTTTTAAAAATGTAATATAAAATTAGCTATAGGAAATCCCATTTAAATTTTTATATAAAAAAGCTTACTAAAATGATTAGAGTAATCATTCAAATAAGCTTTTTAGCAAAAACTATATATCAGATTTATTTAGAGTGCTGTAATTGTTGCAAACAGTCCGAAAATTACAGAAAGTGCTGTTCTAATTCATCCTAAGATTTTTAAGTTTTTTTCGTTTATTTGTCTTTACTATCTTTTCTGTTAAAGTAAACTGTTCTCTTTTATTGCATTGAAGACTGAGCTTCTTGCTATAGTTAAATTGCTGTAATAAAAGTCAAAAATCCTAATATTACTCCTGCCGCATTTGGCACAATTAAAATATAATCTTTTTTAGGTTCTTTAGTCCATCCGTAAATTACCCATATTAAACATGAAATTGAGGCGGAAAGTGGTTGCCACGGCTGTGCTTTTTGTCCACCTATATTGGCAATAATTTGGGGAATATATGTTATAAATACAATTATCCCTATAAATGCTCCTATTGAGCCAACTAGTGTGTTAATTTTCTTTTTGTTCATTTTTCTCTCCTTGTGTTTAAAAAGTTTAGTAATTTTTACTACATTTTATATTTTATCACAGATTCTATCGCTTTACAAGTTAAAAATTTGACAAATAACTTTCTCAAGTTATAATTTATTAAAAGGAGGTTTTATGGATAATCAAAAAAAATATATAATCGCTCTAGATCAAGGAACAACTAGCTCACGTGCAATTATTTTTGATAAAAATTTGAACATTATTGAGAAAGCTCAAAAGGAATTTACACAAATTTTCCCGCAACCAGGGTGGGTTGAGCATAATGCTATGGAAATATGGGCAAGCCAGCGTTCCGTTCTTACCGAAGTTATCGCACAATCTGGAATTTCTCTAAAGGACGTTGCAGCAATTGGAATTACAAATCAAAGGGAAACTGTAATCGTGTGGGATAAAAATACTGGCGAGCCTGTCTATAACGCAATTGTCTGGCAATGCAGACGAACGGCTGAAATTTGCGAAGAATTGAAAAATCGTGGACTCGAAGATTATGTAAACGAAAATACAGGACTGATAATCGATGCTTATTTTTCTGGGACAAAAGTAAAATGGATTCTTGACAATGTGAAAGGTGCAAGGGAAAAGGCTGAAAATGGGGAACTGCTTTTTGGAACGGTTGATACTTGGCTCGTGTGGAAACTAACTGGCGGAAAAGTGCATGTTACTGATTTTACAAATGCTTCCAGAACTATGCTTTTTAACATAAAAAATTTAGAATGGGACAAAAAAATTTTAAAGGAGCTTAATATTCCAGAAAGTATGCTTCCAGAAGTTAGAAATTCAAGTGAAATTTATGGAAAAACAAGAATGGGAATTACAATTGGTGAAGAAAACGGCACTTCTATTCCAATTTCAGGCATCGCTGGAGATCAGCAGGCGGCGTTGTTTGGGCAGGCTGGATTTCATACTGGAGATATAAAGAATACTTACGGAACAGGCTGCTTTATGCTTATGAATACAGGAAACAAATGTATAAAATCAAATAATGGCTTACTTACAACTATTGCCATTGGGATTGATGGAAAAGTGGAATATGCTCTGGAAGGAAGTATTTTTATTGGTGGGGCTGTTATCCAGTGGTTTCGTGATGAATTAAGGTTTTTTGACAAGGCTTCTGATACAGAATACTTTGCACAGCAAGTTGATGATAATGGTGGAGTTTATCTAGTTCCAGCATTTGTTGGATTAGGCTCGCCATACTGGGATATGTACGCCCGTGGTACAATCGTTGGGCTTACCCGTGGATCTAATAAAAATCACATAATTCGTGCTGCCCTCGAATCCATCGCCTACCAGTCAAAAGACTTGATAAACGCAATGAAAGAAGATTCAGGTATTGAAATAAATTCTCTAAAAGTCGATGGTGGTGCAACAGCAAACAATTTCCTAATGCAATTTCAAAGTGATATTTTAAATACAAAAGTTTTACGTCCTGAAATTATCGAAACAACTGCATTAGGCGCTGCATATTTAGCTGGACTCGCCGTTGGATTTTGGAAAAATAAAGAAGAAATCAAAAAGAACTGGCGTTTAAACAAAGAATTTTTACCAAATTTATCTGAAAATTTAAGGAAAAAATATTATAAATGCTGGAAAAAGGCGGTTGAAAAGGCTAAAAGCTGGGAAGAAGATTGAAAAATATAACAAATAATACAAAAAACAGTGAAAGTAAAATTCCACTGTTTTTATTTTTTCAAGTATATTATTTTTTACATTATTCCACTATCTTCATCCCTTTTTCTTTCAATTCCCCAGCATACTTTTGCGCCGTCGTATAATCCGTAATAATCACAAGCTGATTTCCACTCTGAATCAATGTATCTCCACGTGCAATGCTGTCCTTCCCAGCTTTACGCACACTTACAATCAGAAGATTTTCAGGCAAATTCAAATCTTTAACTGTCTTATTATCAAATTCTGAATTTGCACCCACAGGAATCAAAAGCGTAACAATTTTATCTTTCGCGTTTTTCCTATTTGATTTTACACCAATATCAATTTTTTTGTTTTTCCACCATTTTTCAAGCATTTCAAGCCTTCTGGCATGCTTTTCATTTTCACTATTCTGTTTATCTTCTGCCAAAATTTGCTTATGAAACATATTGAAATAAAGCCGTTCATAAATAGGTTCCATTTTCAATAATTCTGTAAAAATATAAGTTATTGTACAGACAATTATTAGCATATACAAATATGAAAAATTCCCTGTCATTTCCAAAATCAATGTAATTCCTGTAATTGGCGCTCTTACAACCGCTGTAAAATAAGCCGCCATTCCCAACAGCATAAAATGTACAATGATTTCATTTGGAATCGAAAAATAATGGTTCAAAATTTCTCCATACACTTTTCCTGTCAAAGCCCCTATTACAAGCATTGGCAAAAAAATTCCTCCTGGTGCTCCTGTTGCGTAGCAAAGCATTGTATAAAAGAATTTTAGGACTAAAATTATAATAAGTGTTCTAAGAAGCACATTTTTTCCAAACATTTCTTCAATAAGTTCGTGCCCACCGCCTGTTATATCGCTAAAAAACACAGCTATAGCATAGGCGATAATCATAAATAACAACATTTTCACATATTTATTTAATTTCCATTTTTTATATTGTCTTTGAATAAGCAGCAAAAAATAACTGAATGCTTTTCCAGTAATTGTGATTATAATGCAAAAGATCACTGTTATAATTGCAAATATATAATATGGTATATCTTTTGGAAGCATAAAATTATATTGAAAGGATGTATGCGAGCCTAAAATCATTCTTGAAATAAAATTTGAAGTTCCACTTGCCACAAGAGTACAAATTAACAGTAACGGCGAGAAAAATTTATGCAATTCTTCCAGTGAAAAAATTACTCCTGCAAGTGGCGCGTTAAATGTAGACGAAATCCCAGCACTTGCTCCACACGTCACCAAATATTTTTCTTCTACTTCTGAACGCTTTGTAACTTCCTTAATTCCAGAACCTACCAAAGCCCCCAAATGCACCGAAGGCCCTTCACGCCCCATAGACATTCCAGTCCCAATTGCCAAAATTCCTCCCACAAATTTTGTAACCAGTTCTCCAAACCACTTAAACTTAACCTTTTTCGTAAGTAATCCGCTAACCTGCGGAATTCCGCTCCCGCTAATCAGTGGATATTTTGATAGCATAAACTGCACTGCCATTCCCATCAGAATAAAAACAATTATCCCAATAATTATTTTTGGAAGTTCCAGATTTGTTGTAAAAAATTCCCGAAATATTGACATTTTTTTTAATAATAAAGTATACGTTCCTACGATAATTCCTGAAAAAATTCCCACGAGAAAACATAGAAATATCAATACTATGTTATTCCGTCTTGACTTTAACGAGCTTATATCCCGCAGTTCATGTAAAACATCTTTTGCCATTTTATTTCCTTCTTCCATTCTGTTTTAAAAATATTTCTCCATATTAAAATAAAAAATTTCCCCATCTTTATCAATCAAAAATCCTGAAATCTCCATTTCTTTAGACAATTTTCCCATAATTTCATAAAATTTTTCAGGTGTCTGGTTATACATTCCTGTCGAAATAATATCGCCAAAAAAAGCATTTTCTGTAATTACTCCAACTTGCTTATTTTGAGATGGAAATCCTGTTTTGGGACTTATAATATGCCCGTATTTTTCGTTATTTATCAAAAGATATGTATTTTTTTGATTGGAAGTTGAATAACTTTTATTTTTTATTTTTATTTCAAATAAATCGTTGTATTCATCGTCGCCAGCATATTGATTTTGAGTTATTTTAATCGGCATTCCCTTTTTATTTCGCAATATTTCCCTTTCCTCTTCAGGATTTTCAGCGATAATCCCCCATTCATCAATAGCAATGATACTACTCCCGCCAGCATTTACAATTGCGTCCTTTATTCCAATTTTTTTCATTTCTTCAACTATTTTTTCTATTGCGTATGCCTTTATAAATGAACCTGTTATAATTTCCTGATTCTTTTCAATTTTTATCCGATTTCTCTTTTTATCAATAATTATTTTTTTGTAATCCACAAGCCTTTTTGCTTTTTTTATTTTATCCAAAGACGGCAAAATAGGATTTTGTTTATAAAATCCCCAAAGTCTTATGAGAGGCATTATCGTAATGTCATATTCTCCGCCAATAATTTTTGACAAATGAATAATTTTGCTCAAAATTTTTATAGTTTCATCATTTACTTTTACAAAATGCCCGCTATTTTTATTTATTTTATCAATGTACGAATTTTCTGAATATGAATTATACTTTTCATCTATATCTTCCAAAATCCCAAATAATTTGTCAAAGATAGAATCATCATAAATTTCAGGAATTTTAATTTTTATGTCTGAATGGAATAAAAATCGTACTTGAACTTTATACATCATATTTTTCACCTATTTAATACATTATTTTTTCGATGTATCAAGTTTAAATTTATCTTTAACATCAGTATCGTCTAGTTTTAAATCACCACTATTTTTAGGCTGCTGTTGTGTATTTGAGTTTTGGTTATTCTCGGATTTTTTTTCATTTCCGCTTTGTTCATTTTGATTGACGGGTTTGTTTTGTGGCTGTTGAGCAGATTTTGCTTCTGTGGGATTTCCATTATTTTGAGGTTTTTGATTGCTTCCAGCTGATGAAGTTGCCTGTTCACTGTTTTTGCCTTCAGTTCCTGTTTTTGCTCCTGCAGATGAAGTTGCTTTTTCACTGACTTTTCCTTCTTTAGCAGTTCCATTTACTGACGATGTGGCTTTTTCGCTAGTTTTACCTTCTACTGTAGTTTGTGCTTTATTTTTTGTAAATTGTTTGTAATTTCCGAATGCAATTAACGAAACTGCCCCTAAAAATAATATTATTTTTTTTTTATTGCTCATTGTTTTTCTCTCCTTTTTTTATAAATTACATTTATATTTTTTTTCATTTATAACATTATACAACATTTTCCATTTTTTTTCATTTATAAATTATGTGAACTACTCCCGCTTTTAGAAGCGGAAGCTTCTTGGGAAGTATCTTCTTTTGTTAGCCAAATATATTTACCAAGCTCTTCGGGCAGTTCCTACCCTGTCTTTCTATTTCCTAATATTTCAACATCTCTTTTCCAATGTTTTTTATATTCAGTGCCGCATTGTAATCTCTATCAATTTCAATTCCACAGCACTCACATTTATAACTTCTTTCTGATAATTTCAGTTCCTCTTTAACGTTTCCACATTTACTACAAGTTTTCGATGACGGAAACCACTTATCTATTTTCAAAAATTGTTTCCCTGAAAACATCAGTTTATACTCAAGCATTCTCAAAAACATTCCCCATCCATTATCTCCTACACTTTTCCCAAAATTTAATGCCTGGCTCATCCCTTTCATATTCAAATCCTCAACAGCCACAGTATTATACGCTTCAGACAATTTTTTCGATAATTTATGTAGAAAATCTCCTCGGCAATTCTTGATATACTCATGTAATTTTGATATTTTCTCTTTTTGCTTATACCAATTTTTAGAAAATTTCACTTTTCTCGATAATGATTTCTGCAATTTTTTCAATTTTTTCTCCAACATCTTAAAATACCTTGGATAATCAGCCCTTTGGTTTTCAGAACTGACAAATAATTCAGACATTGAAAAATCAAGTCCAATTACTTTATCATTACTTGGCATTTTTTGAATTTCTTTTTCAAATTCCGTCAAGACAGAAACATAGTAATTTCCATTACTGTTTGTCAATGTTACTGACTTTATCTTGTAATCTTTCGGTATTTCTCTATGATATTTTAATTTAATTTTTTTCAATTTTGGCAAAACCAAATATTTGTTTTCCTCAATTCGTATTGAATTATTCACACAATTTGTCGTATAACTTTTAACACTAGTCTTTTTAGATTTGAACTTTGGAAACTTTGCTCTCTTCTGAAAGAAATTCGTAAACGATCGTTTTACATTCAATTGAGCATTTGAAAGTGCCAGACTGTCTACTTCTTTCAAAAATTGGTTTTCACTTTTCAAACTGGCAGGTGTAATTATTTTATTTTTTCCAGTTTCTTCATAAATTTTATTCGCAGTGTATAAAATTGTATTGTAAACAAAACGAACACATCCAAAAGTCTTGTTTACCAATAATTCTTGCTCCTTATTTGGATAAATTCTGTATTTGAATGCTAAATTATATTTCATAAAATTACACCTCCTTTTGATTTTGAATATATTTTTTAATTATCTCTAACGGTGCACCTCCAACACTTACAACTAAGTAACTTCTACTCCAAAAATATTCTTTCCACAATCTTCTCCTTATTTCAGGAAATTCTTTTTTTATCAACCTGCTGGAAGCACTTTTGTAAGTATTTACAAACTTAGAAAGTTCAGTATTAGGCATAGCATTAATCAACATATGAATATGATCAACATCATGTTCCCATTCTTTAAGAACAATGTTATACTTCGGACATATTTTTTCAAAAATCTCTTTCAATCTATTAGAAATTTCATCATTAATGACTACTCTTCGATATTTTATACAAAAAATCATATGATAATTTATATCAAATACTGAATGATAATTACTATTATATGACATTATTATTACCTACTTCTATATTATTTCACTGAATAAATTATATCATAAATATATCCTTTTTTCAATTTTTTTTTACAAAAAAAAAAGCAATTCATCTCCCGCTTGTAGAAGCCGGAGACTTATTGCTATCTTTTGTTAAAAATTATTTTAGAAAATTTATGGAAAAAAAAGTCTAAAAATGGTACAATATTCCACAAAGGCAAGTGAGCAAAAAAAATTTTAAAAAAGTATAATTTTTAATATTTTAAGAAAAAAAGAGGCATTTATTATGGAAAAATCTGAAAAATTGAAAAATAATGATTTAAATAGAAAAAATAAAGTAGAAAAAGTTAGAATTGTAAAAAGCGGATATGGAAACGAAAATTTGTTGAAGGATTTTTATGATTATTTAAAGGAAAAAAATATTCAGGAAGTTTTCGGAGTGGAAGAAGCGGATTTGATAATTTCACTTGGTGGTGATGGAACAATGCTTATTGCGGCAAAAGAAGCGATTACAGGAAACATACCTGTGCTTGCAGTAAATATGGGTTCACTGGGATATCTGGCCGAAGTGAAGCCTCAAAATGCGGTTAAAATGTTGGAAGATTATGAAAATGGAAATTATAAGATAGAAGAAAGAGCATTTTTAGAAGTAAAATACGAAGATAATATCTTTTATGCATTAAATGAGCTTGTAATAACAAAAGGTGGACATGAGGCACATTTAATACAAGTTGAAGTCTATTCAAACGATATTTTTGTAAATAAATACAGAGCTGACGGAATTATTGTGGCAACTCCCACAGGATCCACAGCCTACTCACTTTCAGCAGGCGGTTCAATTGTTCACCCTGGATTAAATGCCCTGTCAATAACGCCATTAGCTCCACAAAGCCTAACAGCACGTCCAATTATCGTAGATGGCTGTGAAGTACTTAGTTTTAAGGCAACTTCCAGAGATGAGGCTGTTCACTTGAATATTGACGGAAATCAGTGGTTCCAAATTCAGCAAAATGATCTTGTATCAGCAAGATTGTCGAAGAAAAAAATTAGAATAGTAAAACCAATGGATAGTGATTATTACAGTATTTTAAGACAAAAATTAAAATGGGGAGATTCTGTATTATAATTATTAAAATAAGAAATATAAATGAAAAATTAATTATTAAATTAAAATAGCATAAAATATAATTTACAGGTAAATTTGTAATTATAAAAAATAAAATAGTGAAAGGAAGGAAATGCTAAGAGAATTAAGATTAAATAATTTAGCGATAATAAAAAATCTGGACTTGGAATTTAATGAAAAATTTATTGCATTGACTGGAGAAACTGGGGCTGGAAAATCAATTATTTTAAATGGAATTTCACTATTAATTGGTGAAAGAAGTCATATTGACATGATTAGAAATGGGGAAGAAAACCTTTTTGCAGAAGGTATTTTTGAATTAAATGAAAATCAGAAGAAAAGGCTAAATGAGCTTGGATTTGAAATAGAAGATGACGAGCTGATTATAACTCGTTTTTTTGACAGAAGTTCAAAATCTAAAATAATGGTAAATGGGAAAAGACAGACTTTATCAAGATTAAAGGAGCTTATGGTAAACATTATTGATTTAGTCGGGCAGCACGAACATCAGTTTTTGTTAAATAATGAATATCATTTGCATTTACTGGATAGATTTTTGAATGATGAAGGAAAGGAGCTTTCCAGAAAGATTCGTGAAAATGTAAGTGAAATCAAGAAATTAAATTTAAAAATAAAAAATATTGAAGATGAAAAATCTAAAATTGCAGAAAAAAAAGATGTACTGGAATTTCAATTTAATGAAATTAATGAACTGGATTTAAAAGAAGATGAAGATAATGAACTGGAAGAAGAATACAGAATTTTGTTTAATGCTGGAAAAATTAGCGAAAAACTGGAAGAAACTTCTCAATTGCTAAAAGAGGGAGAATTCTCCATTCTGACTGCACTAGGGCGGGCAAAAAGAAATTTGGAGCAGCTTTCAGATTTGTCAGAGTCCTACAGTGAACTTTCTGAAAAAATAGAGTCTGTTTTATACGAAATTGAAGAAATTTCCTATTCTGTGGACAATTCTATCGGGGACGTTGAAATAAATGACACTAAACTGGAAAAAATTGTGGAAAGAATTGATAAAATTAATAAATTAAAAAGAAAGTACGGCTCGACAATTACGGAAATTCTGGAATTTAAAAATAAAATTGAAAAAGATTTGTCGCTAGTAAATTTTGAAAATGAAGAGCTGGAAAATCTTAAAATTCAGAAAAAAGAGCTTGTAAACCAGTATTTTCAGGATAGTGAAAGATTGAGCGAAATTCGGATGAAAATTGCAGAAAATCTGCAAAATACAGTGGATATTCAATTAAGCGACTTGAATATGGAAAATGCAAAATTTAAAGTGGAAATAATCAAAAAAGAAGAAATCACAGCTCACGGAACAGACAATGCAGAATTTTTAATTACAACAAATGTCGGAGAAACTTTCAAGCCGCTTGCTAAAATTGCGTCAGGTGGAGAAATTTCACGTATAATGCTTGCTCTAAAAAGTGTATTTTCTGAAGTTGACAATATTTCAGTATTGATTTTTGATGAAATTGATACTGGTATTTCTGGAGAAACAGTACGAAGAGTGGCGGAAAAATTAAGAGAACTTTCAAGAAATACACAAATTATCTGCGTAACCCATTCTCCGCAAATCGCTGGAAAGGCTCAGCAGCAGTTTTTTATCAAAAAGGAAATTGAAAATAATTTTACGGAGACAAAAGTTCGAGAACTAAATACAGAAGAGAGAATAAGGGAAATTGCAAGAATTATTTCAGGAGATAACATTACTGAAGCATCTGTAAGCCACGCCAAGGAGATTATGGGATTATGGGACAAAAAAGTGCTGATATAGATAATTCGGAGAAAAAATTAGAAATTTCTGAAAAGAAAAAGTTAAATTTGATAAAAGATAATTTTGATAAAAAAAGTAAAATATCAGTTAAAAATCAAATGCAGCTGAAAAACTTCCTGGAATTTCTAAAATTTGAAAAAAGAAGTTCCCAAAACACATTAAATGGGTATAATCGTGATTTAACACAATTTTTTCTGTTTGTAAAAAAAGATTTTTCTGAAATTGGAGAAAAAGAAATATCTAGTTATATTGATAATTTGAATAAAAAATTGAGAAAAAATTCAGTTTTGAGAAAAGTTTCAGTATTAAAGACATTTTATAAATTTTGTTATTTGAATAAGTTGATTACAAAAGACCCTGCTGGAATAATAAAAAACTTAAAGCGTGAATATCAGCCGCCTGAAACTTTAACATTAGAAGAAATAAAGCAGATTGTGGATAATTGCCCCAACACACCTGCTGGAATACAAAATCGACTAATTATTAAGTTACTAATTGTAACAGGAGCAATGATTTCAGAAATTTTAAATTTGAAAATAAAGGATATTGAAAATCAGTATGATAAATTTATAAAAACTCTTGGAAAAAATTCAAAATATCAGATAAAATTAATTGACAATAGTTTTGAAATAGAAATTAAAAATTATCTGGAAATTTACAGACCAAAGTTAAAAAATGCAAATGAAAGTTTAAAAATATTTCCCGATATTCGCCGCGAAAAGTTTTGGAAAAACTTAAAAATTATTGCCCAAAATGCAAAAATTGAAAAAAATGTATATCCGCATATTTTTAGAAATTCTTTAGTTGGAATTTTATCTGAAGCTAATGCTGATATTTGCATTATTCAGGAAGTATTGGGAAAAGTGAATATTACAACGGCAAAAATTAAAAAAAATGTGGAAAAATCTAAATTAAAAATGATTTATAACAATATAAAGTTGGGAGATGATTAAGTAGATGAAAGAAAAACGTGAATTAAAAAAAGATAGGGATGAAAAAATAAGAATACTAATAATTACAACTATGGTATATTTTATATTTTTCCTTATAGAGAAAATGGAACTAATAACTTCATATCTGGGAATAATTATACTGATTTTATTATACATGTATGCAAATTTTAATTTGATAAACTTATTTTTTACAAGTAAAAGAACTACTTTTAAAGTATATGCTTTTCTACTTTTGGAAGTAATTTATTTGTTTACAGGAAATATTTCAATGTTAGGGTCAATATTGTACATAATATTGTTTTCACTCTTGATTTTTTCCATAAGAAAAGACGAAGGACGGGAAGAGATTCCTAAAATAACTAAATTTGTTCAAATATTTATTGTATTTAAAGTTGTTTTTGTTTTATCAATGTTGATTTTTTAATTTTCTTTTAAACTATATAGAAGTTATAAAAAATGGTTGAGAAATATAAAAAAAAGTAGTATAATGACAAAATGTAATAAATTTTTAAAGAGTTAAAATATATTAAAATTTTTGATATTTATTTAAATGAATTGGAGAATTAAAATGGAAACTAGCATTAACAGTAGTAGAACTGATGTTATGAAATATATGGAAGAAGTGACAGATAGAGCGGTAAATGCACAAGTTGAAAAAAATCTATTTCTTGGAGAATACAAAGAAAGAATTATAAAAGCCCTTACATTTGATGAAATTAGAGAAAAAGGTATTTATTATGAAATAGAAAAAGCTTTGGAAAATAAAGAGGTTGCAAAAATGGTTATTTCAAGACATGCAAATTTTGACGATATAAAAAAATATATTGAAATAGCTAAAAGAAAAAAAATACCATACAAAATGATAGACAATTTACTCTGTGAGGGTCAAATAGCATTGGTGGTAGTGGCAAAGGATGCCATTACTCATGAAGATGGAGATGAAATTGTGGTAACCTCAAAACTGGAAACTTGTCATATAAAACATTTACCAGATGTATACTATGAAGCTATGGAAAGTGCAATTTGTGATTTTCATATGAATATCATAAATAAAGAAATGCCAGAATATGCAAAAAATTATAAAAACTTAACTTTTATGGATAAACTATTAGGATCAAAATGTCCAATATGTCAAAAATTAGGAGGAAAAAAACGTGGTTGATGGATTTAGAATAACAGGAAAAACGCCTTTAAACGGAGTAATAAAAGTAAGTGGAGCTAAAAATGCAGCTCTTCCAATAATTATCGCAACTCTTGTTGCAAAAGGGGAATATATCTTAAAAAATGTTCCAAACTTGAGAGATATTAGAGTAACAATGAAATTGCTTGAAGATTTGGGAATGATAACTGAAAAATTAGATAACAATACTTATAAAATTATAAACAATGGCTTTAAAAGAACTGAAGCAAGCTATCAGATTGTAAAACAGATGAGAGCCTCATTTTTAGTAATGGGACCAATGATTGCAAATTTAGATGAAGCAGTAGTTTCACTTCCTGGAGGATGTGCAATAGGTTCAAGACCTGTCGATTTACATTTAAAGGGATTTGAAATGCTAGGTGCCGATATTACGAGAGTACACGGATATGTTCACGCAAAATCTGATAATTTAAAAGGAGCCGAAATTCCTTTAGGTTTCCCAAGTGTAGGAGCAACACAGAATATCATGATGGCAGCTGTAAAAACACCTGGTAAAACTATCATTTCAAATGCAGCAAGAGAGCCTGAAATCGTTGATTTAGGAAATTTCTTAAATAAAATGGGAGCAAAAATTACAGGACTTGGAACACCAAACATTGAAATTGAAGGAGTGGAAGAGCTTCATGCAGTAGAATATTCAATTATGCCAGATAGAATTGAAGCAGGAACTTATGTAATAGCAGCACTAGTTACAGAAGGAGATTTAAAAATTCAGGATGCAAGACTTGAAGATTTGGGAGTATTTAAATCCGAACTTGAAGCTATGGGCGTAAAATTCAAACAGGATGGAGACATATTATCTGTAATCGGAAAAGTGAAAGATTTGAAGCCATCAAAAATAAAAACATTGCCGCATCCAGGATTTCCAACAGATATGCAGCCTCAAATGATGTTATTACAAACATTAGTAAATGGTGGAAGCTCAATGGAAGAAACTGTCTTTGAAAACAGGTTTATGCATGTGCCTGAATTTAACAGAATGGGTGCAGATATTACGATAAGACATGGAGTTGCTTTTGTAAATGGAGGATTGCCATTAACTGGAGCGGAAGTAATGTCTTCGGATTTACGAGCAGGAGCTGCACTGGTTCTGGCGGCACTTGCGGCAGATGGAGAAACAATTGTAAACAGAGTTTATCATATTGACAGAGGTTATGACAGACTGGAACTGAAATTAAACACTGTTGGAGCAAAAATTGAAAGAATCAAACTAGATATTTAACTTTATATAAAACTGAAAAAATTTAAGACGTGGGTATATTTTAGAAAAAAAACTAGAAAATACCCACAATTTTAATTTTATTTTATTACTTTTCTTTTTCCAAAAAATCAAACATTTTCTAAAAACTTTAAAAAACAAATTTAAAAACTTGGTATAACTAAAATTTATATTAAAGAAAAGCTAAAAAATATAATTAAAAAATTTACAAAACATATTTTTTGTAGTACAATATGTTTGGAAATACAAATTTAAATTATTCTTAGAAAAGATAAATGTAAAAAAAATTTGAAATTGGGAGGTTTTAATGAAAATAAAAGATTTATTTGAAAAAAAGGAGCGTTTAATTTCTTTTGAGATTTTTCCGCCAAATAAAAATTTTTCGGAAGAGAAATTAAAGAATGTAACTGCTGAATTAGTGGAGTACAAGCCTGATTTTATTAGTGTTACATATGGTGCTGGCGGGAAAACTAAAGGCGGGACTATTGAAATGGCTTCTCACATTAAAAATAATTTGAAAACGGAAGTTTTGGCTCATTTGACTTGTGTTGGAAGTAAAAAAAGTGAAATTCACGATTATTTGCAGGAAGCAAAAAGTAAAAATATAAAAAATATCTTGGCACTTCGTGGAGATGTACCACAGGGAGAAACGGAAGAAATTTACGATAAAGGTGATTATAAATATGCTTCTGAGTTAATTAGCGATTTGAGAAAAAACAGCGAATTTAATGATTTTTCAATTGGCGGGGCATTTTATCCTGAAACTCATTATGAAAATAATGATTTAGTTGATCTGTTCCATTTGAAAAATAAAGTTGAAGCTGGAACGGATTTTTTGGCTTCCCAAATGTTCTTTGACAATGACGTTTTTGTAAAATTTAAGGAGCAAGCTGAAAAACTGGATATCAAAGTTCCATTGATTGCGGGAATTATGCCAGTTACAAATGCCAAACAAATAAAAAGAATTATAGAACTTTCCAAATGTTCTGTACCTGAAAAATTGGATAAATTGCTGGAAAAATATGGAGATAATCCAGAATCTATGAAAAAAGCTGGAATAATGTATGCAAGTGAGCAAATTATAGAACTGTTGGCCTATGGAATCAAGGGAATTCATATTTATACGATGAATAAACCTGAAATTGCAAAGGAAATTATGAAAAATATTGAATTTGCAAGATAAATTTTAAATATTTATTTAACAAATTAATTTTTGAAATATTTGATTGTATAGCCATTTTTATTTATGTTTTTTTTTATAAAAAAAAGGTTATTGATAATTTGAAACTGAAATAATTAAAATACAAAACAGGAGGTACCAAAATGTCTATAAAAAAAGTATTAACAATTGCAGGATCTGATACAAGCGGAGGAGCTGGTATACAGGCGGATCTGAAGACGTTTCAGGAAAGAGGAGTGTATGGAATGAACGCTCTAACAGTTATTGTTACAATGGATCCTAAAAATAGCTGGGCTCACAAAGTTTTTCCAATTGAATTGAATGTTATAAAAGAACAAATTGATACTGTTGTAAATGGAATTGGAGTGGATGCATTAAAAACTGGTATGCTTCCAACGGTGGAAATTATTGAATATGTGGGTTCTGTCTTGAAAGATTTAAAAAATCCGATTGTAATAGATCCAGTTATGGTTTGTAAAGTAAATAGCGGATCAACTGAAAATCTTTTTCCAGAGAATGTAACAGCAATGAAAAAACATTTACTGCCTTACGCAACTGTCGTTACACCAAACTTATTTGAAGCCGCACAGTTAGCTGGAATGGAAAAAATTGACACGCTTGAGGAAGCTAAGGAAGCAGCTAAAAAAATATGTGACTTAGGTGCAAAAAATGTTGTTATAAAAGGAAGAAAGTTTTTCGCTGGAGAAAAATCAATTGATTTCTTATACAATGGAAAAGATTTTGAATTTTTTGAATCTGAAAAAATTGATACAGAATGGAATCATGGTGCAGGATGTACTTTCTCCGCCTCAATCACAGCAGAACTGGCAAAAGGTGCCACAGTAAGCGAAGCAGTCTCCACTACAAAAAAATTAATCACAGAAGCCTTGAAACAGTCCTTTAAATTAAACAACTATACTGGACCTTTAAATCACAAGGCATTTGCTTTAAAATAATAAGTAATAAAAATATGTTTTTAAAAAGTATTCTCTTTGGAGTAGGTGTTTAAGAGGATACTTTTTTTGTAAAATTTTAACTTATACAAATAAAATTTTTTTATCTGAAAATCAACAGGAGAATATAAATAATGGAAAAAATTAGTCTTGAAAAACTGAAAAATTTAATGTTGAAAAAATATAGAAAAGAAATAAATTTTCGACAGTTACAAAAAGAGTTTTTTAAAAATGATGATGAAAGAATAGAGTATATAAAAACAGAGTTGGAGAAAGCATATAATGAAAAAAATGGAAAAAGTATAAATACTTTGATTTTAGCAATATATATGTTTGAATTACATAGTGAAAAATTTGTTGATATTTTATGCAAATTAACAAAAGAAGAATGGCATGGAAAACATGAAGATATAGTGTTTTATCTCCAGCAACTAGAATTACCTTCTACAATAGACTGTATATACGAACTGGCAATTTCAAATTTTGAAAAATATAGTTGGGATGATAATTTTGCATTAGTGAGAAAATGCTGTTTTGCTTTGGGAGATATTAATACTCTTAAGGCGAAAGAAAAGCTGGAATTACTCTTGCAGAGTGATGAAGAAATGATAAGGAAACATGCAATGGAACAGTTGGAAAGATGTGATTTTTCAGATTAAGCAAATAATAAAAATTAGAGTGGAAATGAGGAATATATGTGAATGTTTTAATTGATGAACAAAAGTTCAAAGAAAATTATGAAATTTTATCTGATTATAAATTTGATTTTGAAATGGAAAAAAGATGTATAGATTACATTAAAAATAAAAAGGGAAATCAATTATCCTGTATGAGAACATTATCATCAGAGTATAAAGTACTTGCTTCAAAAAATTTATTGATAGAAAATAATTTAAATTCTTTTAGGTTAAACTGCCATATTTCAGAAAAATTAAAAATTTTAGGAACTTCTAAAGAATCAAAACTTTATAAGGCTAGCTATAGTTTATTTGGATTAATTATGTCAAATAATAAAGAATGGATAAGTTTTTTAAAAAATAATTTAAACTATATAACTTCAAATGATTTTAATTCAAAAGAGAACACCTATATAAAATCAAAAGATTTACATCGAAATTCTTTTTTATCAAAAACAACTATTTTAGCACTATTAGGAGATTTTGAAGAAGTAGAAAAAAGAAGCAAAAAATATTTGGAAGAACCATTAACTAAAAGTTATTATGCATATACAAAATATGATTTTATGTTTTTTGAAGCATTAGTAAATAAAAATACAGAAAAAATGAAACGAGCAATACATAAATTATTAGAACCTAAAATAGCTAAAAAAATTCTTTTTGATACAGATATTAATTATAGTTTTTATTTGAATATTTATGTATTAATGTATTCTAAAATAGCATTATTACATGGATTTGACTTAGGAATTAATGATAAAATGGCTCCTAAAAATTTAATTGATAATACCTCACTACAAAGTTATGAAGAACCATACGATTTTATGAAAAAAATAGATTTGGTAACATTGACACCTGAAAAATGGAAAGAATGGACAGAAGATTACTCAATAATTGTACCGATTACTTAATTTAAATATTAAAATACAAATTATTATATAGAAAAATATAAATAAATTATTTTCACAATTGATTTTATTACAATTTTTTGATAAAATATATAAGTACAATTTGATTTGATAAACAAATAAATTTATGATAAAATCAGTTTACGAAATAATTAAAAAATTGATATGTTTCACTCAAATTTTTGATTTGATTAAGTTTGGTGAAATATTAGATATATTTAGAAAAATTTTGGAGGTAAAATTAATATGAGTTTGTTAGAATTGAAAAACGTAAAATCTGAAGTAGAGGGGAAGGAAATCTTAAAAGGACTGAACTTGACTATAAATAAAGGAGAAGTTCATGTAATTATGGGTCCTAATGGGGCAGGAAAATCTACACTTGCAAGTATTCTTGTGGGACATCCAAAACACGAGCTTGTTGATGGAGAAATTATTTTGGATGGAGAAAATATTAATGAAGATGCTGTTGACGAAAGAGCTAAAAAAGGTATTTTCTTGTCATTCCAATATCCTGAGGAAATACCAGGACTTACAGTAGAGGATTTTTTGAGAACTGCAAAAGAGGCTGTTACTGGGGAAAAGCAGTATTTAATGCAATTTCATAATGAATTAGTGGAAAAAATGGAAAAACTTCACATTAATCCTGAATATGCGGATAGACATTTAAATGTTGGATTTTCTGGTGGAGAAAAGAAAAAGAATGAAATTTTACAGATGGCAGTTTTAGAGCCAAAATTGGCTATTCTGGATGAAACTGATTCTGGGCTTGATATTGACGCAACAAAGATTGTATTTGAAGGAGTCCAAAAATTAAAGACTAAGGATACGGCTTTGCTTATAATTACACACTATGATAAGGTTCTTGAATATATGAAGCCTGATTTTGTTCATATTCTGATGGATGGAAAAATTGTTAAGACAGGTGGACAGGAATTAGTGGAAAGCATTGAAAAAGATGGTTATGCTAAAATGAAAAAAGACTTGGGATTATAATTAATACAGGATAGAAAGTGTGGGAAAAATGGAAAATAGAAAAAAAACGTATGTTGCGGATATTGAGCGTGGTGTATATGATATAAAAGATGAAGGGCATTACAGATATAAAGTTGATAAGGGGCTTACAGCAGAAATTATTAATAAAATTTCAGATAGAAAAAATGAGCCTGATTGGATGAGAGAATTTAGATTAAAAGCGCTAGAAGTTTATGATTCAAAGCCAATGACTGATTGGGGTCCTGACTTGTCAGATCTTGATGTGAATGATATTGTGCATTATTTAGAGCCTGATTCGGCACCTATGAATGAAAACTGGGATGACGTACCAAGTTACATAAGAGATACTTTTGATAGACTTGGGATTCCCGAGGCTGAGAAACAATCGCTTGCAGGAGTAGGGGCGCAATATGATTCAGAAGTGGTTTATCATAGTATCCATAAGGATTTGGAAGAACAAGGAGTAATTTATACCGATATTGAAACTGCTATTGTGGAATACGAGGATATAATGAAGGAACATTTTATGAAATTAATTTCAATTAATGATCATAAATTTGCCGCATTGCATGGAGCTGTGTGGTCAGGTGGGTCTTTCATTTACGTACCAAAAGGAGTAAAAGTAAAAATGCCACTTCAATCGTATTTTAGATTAAATGCGCCTGAAGCTGGACAATTTGAGCATACACTTATAATTGTAGATGAAGGAGCCGATTTGCACTTTATTGAAGGATGTTCAGCACCAAAATACAAAAAAAATGTACTTCATGCAGGAGCAGTGGAATTGATTGTAAAAAAAGGAGCAAGATTACGGTACTCTACAATTGAAAACTGGTCAAGAAATATGTATAACTTGAATACAAAAAGAGCATTAGTTGAAGAAGATGGTGTAATAGAATGGGTCTCAGGATCCTTTGGTTCAAGAGTTTCCATGCTTTATCCAATGAGCATTTTAAAGGGAGATCGTTCAAGATGTGAATTTACAGGAGTTACATTTGCTGCAGCTGGACAATATCTTGACACAGGATGTAAAATTATTCACCAAGGAAAACAGACAAGCTCAACTGTTCACTCGAAATCAATTTCAAAAAATGGTGGAACAGCTTTTTATAGAGGACTTTTAAAAGTATTGCCAGAAGCAACAGGATCAAGGTCAACTGTGGAATGTGAATCGCTAATGCTGGATAATCTGTCAAGTTCCGACACTATACCAATAATTGATATAAATAACGACAGCGTAGATATTGGGCATGAAGCAAAAATTGGAAGAATAAGCGATGAAGCGATATTTTACCTTATGTCAAGAGGTATCAGTGAAGATGAAGCGAAGGCGATGATTGTAAGAGGATTCGTTGAGCCAATTTCTAAGGAGCTTCCGCTTGAATATGCTGTAGAGCTTAATAAATTGATAGAGCTGGAACTTGAAGGAACTATTGGATAATTTAAAGACATTGCTTAAAAAATGAGAGGAGTAAAAATGTTAGAAAAATCAAGCATACAAAATCTTGATAACAGTGATTACAGATTAAAAATTTTTGAAGAATATAAAACACTTGAAAAAGTTAATTGGAAAAGGGTTGGCTACAAATATGAGGAGCCTGAAACTTTTAAGGAATTTAATAATCTGGAAGTTAAAAATGAAAATCAAGATGGAGTTGTTATAAAAAATATAAATGATTCCCTGCAAGAACTTGAAAGTTTGAAAAACGATAATGATTATGGATTGGGAGATTTTTTCAAGAAACAGAACTTTGCTTTTTATAATGAAGGTAAATATTTGAAAATAAAAGAGAGAAAAACTGTTGAAAAGCCAATTTACTTAAATTATCGTGCAAATAAAGAAAATAATTTTTTAGTTGACTACAATGTTATTGAAGTGGAAGATTTTGCAAAAGTTACAGTAATAATTACTTATGATTCAGAAGATGATACACCAGTTTATCACAATGGGATTATAAAAGTGTTTACAGGACGAAATGCAGAAGTAAAAATTATAAAAATACAAACTTTAAATACAAATAGTTCCAATTTTGAATCATCTAAGATAGAAACTTTGGGACAAGGAAAAACTCAATATTACAGCGTTGAACTAGGTGGAAAGATTAATGCAATAAGTCATAAATCTTATCTTGAGGAAGATTCAGCAGAAGTTTATGTATGGCCTGCATACCTTGCTGATGAGGATAGAAAGCTGGACTTGGAATATTCTGTAGTTTTCCGTGGACGTAGAACAATTGGAGAGCTTCAAGGAAGAGGGGCTGTAAAAGATACGGCTAAAAAAGTATTTCGTGGAAACCTTTACTTTAAGCAAGGTTCTAGTAAATCTGAAGGACGTGAAGGGGAATTTGCTATCTTGTTAAATGATAAAATAAAGGCTGACTCTATTCCAACATTATTCTGTAGCGAAGATGACGTTATCGGAGAACATGCCGCTTCTGTCGGAAAAGTTGATGAATCAAAATTATTTTATCTAATGAGCCGTGGACTTTCTGAAGGAAGGGCAAAAAAATTAATAGTAGAATCTTCGTTCCGTCCAATAATGGATAACATTGATGACGAAAAGTTAAGGGAAAAATTATTTGAAGAACTGGAAAGAAGAATTTAAGAACTTAAAAATATGAATTTGAAAAATTACCCACTAAGTGATATAATTTTTGTATTGCTTGTGGGTAAAATTGTATAGGGAGAGAAAAATGAATTACAGAAAAGAATTTCCAATATTTAAGAACAGAAATAATCACTATCTTGATACAGCGGCAACTTCACAAAAGCCAAAAAGAGTGCTGGATAAAATTATGGAATATTATGAAAAATATAATGGTAATCCAGGACGTGGTTCGCATACTTTGTCTATGGAAGCCTCAAACTTGATGGCAAACGCACGTAAAACTGTACAGAAATTTATTAATGCAAAATATCCTGAAGAAGTGATTTTCACAAAAAGTACGACAGAATCAATCAATTTGATAGCCTATTCCTATGGAATGGAATTTATAAACGAAAACGACGAGATAATTCTAGGAATTTCAAATCATCACGCAAATATTGTCCCTTGGCAATTTGTAGCTAAAAAGAAAAATGCTAAGATAAAATTTGTTTATCTTGCTGAAAATGGACAATTTGATATTGAAGATTTTAAAAATAAACTGTCAGATAAAACAAAACTTGTGGCTATTTCTGCTGTGGTAAATGTTACAGGAGTTATTCAGCCAATAAAGGAAATTATTGAAATTGCACGAAATAAAAATAAAAATATACGTATTCTTGTGGATGCTGCACAGTCGATGCTACATTTTAAACATGATGTTCAAGAACTGGATGCAGATTTTCTTGTATTTTCAGGACATAAATTATTTACTCCAATGGGAATTGGAGTTATGTACGGAAAAAAGGATATTCTTGATAAAATGCCGCCTTTTTTATACGGTGGAGATATGATTGAGTTTGTAACGGAGCAAGAATCAACATTTGCACCACTTCCAAATAAGTTTGAAGGCGGGACTCAAAATGTGGAAGGTGCAGTAACTCTGGAAGAAGCAATTAATTTTATTGAAGAAATTAGTTACGAAAAAATTAATGAAATTGAAAATTCGCTTACGAAAATTGCTTTGGAAAAATTGAAAAAATTGGATTTTGTGGAAACATATTTTACCAAAAATGTTGAAAGTGCTGGAATTATTGCCTTTAATGTAAAAAATGTGCATTCTCACGATGTGGCATTTATACTGGATTCTTATGATGTGGCAGTTCGTTCGGGGCATCATTGTGCACAGCCTTTAATGAAGTATTTGGGAGTGTCGTCTTGCTGTCGTGCAAGTTTTAGCATTTATAATAATGAAGAAGACATTGATAAATTAATAGAGGGACTTCTGAAAGTGAAGGAAGTTTTTGAATTATAAAAAAGTACAAAAATTAGAGATATAAAAAATTATGAAATTTAAATAATAAAAGTGTTTACGAAGCAAAAAGGCAAGATTCCTTGTCAAAAATGAAGAAAAATAAGAAAAGTTAAAATTGAGAAATGTTTTTAATAAGACTTTATAAATTTTACAAATTACTAAAGAAATAATTGAAAAGGAGGTTTAATATGAATTTAGAAAAAATATACCAACAGACAATACTGGAATACAGTAGACGTAAGGAACTGAATCGTGAAATTGAAAATCCGACGTTTGCAGAGCGTGGACATAATCCAAACTGTGGAGATGACTTGACGCTGGAAATAAAAACTGATGAAAATGATGTAATAACAGATGCGGCTTTTATTGGAAGCGGATGTGCTATTTCAACGGCTTCTATGGCTATGCTAATTGACTTGGTAAAGGGAAAGACAATGGAAGAGGCGAAGGAAAAAGTGGATTTATTTTTTAAAATGATGAAGCAGGAAGAAAAATTGACAGGTGAGGAAAGTAAAAAGCTGGGAGATGCGGTGCTTATGGAGTATGTGGCTCAAATGCCTGCGAGAGTTAAATGTGCAACGCTTAGTTGGCATTCGTTGAAAGTTATTGTAGAGAAAAACGAAAAATAGATTTTGTTTAAATCAGAGATTGAGGGGATAAAATGAGTACAAAGTATTTGAAAATCAAGCCTTCGAAAGATTTTTCCAGAAAATATGAAATTAGAAATTTTGAAATTGAATATGTTAGCCTATTTTCCAGAAAAAAAGAAATGCAGGTGTTTATAAAAGTTAATAGCTTTAATGCGGATAATGAGATACAGGATTTGAGACAGCTGCTTTATAAAAATTTTGAATCTGAAGGATTGAAATTGCGGATGAAGATGGATATTAATTCAGAACTGATAAAAAAGGATGTTGTTGGCTTTATAAAATTTGCAATTGAAAGTTATAAATGTGAAAGCCAGAGATACCAGTACATTTTTGCAAGTTATGAAGTTGAAAATCTGGAAGATACGATATTTATAAAATTGCCGTCACATCATTTGATAGAAGAGGCAAAAAGAGTTGAAATTAAGGACAGACTTACGCAAAGGATTCATGATTGTGTGGACAATTTAATAAAAATTGAGTTTGTAAATGGGGATTTTAAAGAAATTAAAGAAAAAATAAAAGCTCAAAATGAATTAAATTCAATAAAATCGAGCGAATTGCCTCAATATGAAAATAGTAACGGAAATTTTAACAACGGGAATAGCAATAGTAATTTTTCAAATGGTGGAAATTTCAGTAATAATAACAATAATGGTAATAATAATGGAAATGGATTTAGACGAAAACAAATTCCTGATATGGATGCAGTGGCTTTTTCTACGCTTGATATTTTGAATGATGGAGAAAATGTTGCATTGGAAGGTAAAATCTTTAATTTGGATATGAGAGAAACTAAAAATGGGAAATTAATGTGTGATTTTATGATTACAGATTATACAAATTCCGTTAGCTGCAGAATTTTCTTTAGTACAAAAAAAGATGTTCAGGTTAAACTTGGCGACTGGGTAAAAGTTACAGGAACATTTGAATCGGATATGTACACTGGGGAAAAATATATAAGAACTCAGAAAGTGGAAGCCATTGACTCCAAAGATGTGAAAAAAGAAGACAATGCTCCAAAAAAAAGAATAGAACTTCATGCACATACAAATATGAGCGAAATGAGCGGAGTTATGTCAATCAAGGATTATGCAAAAAGAGCGAAAGAATTTGGACATAGCGGGATTGCTGTGACAGATTATGGAGTGGTGCATTCGTTTCCGTTTGCATTTAAGGAGGCAAATGAGGATTTTAAGGTTATTTTTGGGATGGAGGCGTATGTAGTCGATGATGAGCAGGACTTGATTACAAATCCTAAGGACAAGATGATTGAAGATGAAATTTATGTTGTATTCGATATTGAAACGACTGGATTTGATCCGTTTAATGACAAGATAATTGAAATTGGAGCTGTAAAAATGCGTGGAAGGGAAGTTATTGGAGAATTTTCTGAATTTGTAAATCCTGAAATTCCAATTCCTCAAAAAATAACAGAACTTACAACAATTACTGACGAAATGGTTGCAAATGCTGAAAAAATAGAAACTGTGTTGCCAAGATTTCTGGAATTTTGCACAGGCACGACAGTAGTTGCTCACAATGCGAAATTTGATGTGGGATTTATCAAGCAAAAAACTATTGATCAAGGACTTGAGTATTCCCCAAGCGTAATTGATACGTTGCCCTTGGCTAGAACATTGCTTCCAGAGTTGAGAGGATATGGACTTGCTAATTTGGTAAAATATTTTGGAATTACACTTGAAACACATCACAGGGCTGTTGATGATGCGAAGGCGACTGCGGAAGTTTTTCAGAAATTTTTAAATATGATTTTAAGTAAGGGAATTTTGAAACTGATTGAAATTAATACGGATTTACAGCCGAATATTCAAAATTCTGAAACATTGAATACGATGATTTTGGTAAAAAATCAGGCTGGGCTTCGTGACTTGTACGAGCTTGTATCACGTTCACATATAGAATTTTTCGGGAAAAGAAGACCTAGAATACCAAAAAGCTTATTAAACAGCATGAGAGAAAATTTGTTAATTGCAAGTTCTGCTTCGGCTTCTGAAAGAAATAGGGGTGAATTGGTAAATCTTTATTTACGTGGAACTGAAAAAGATGATATTGAAGAAAAAGCAAAATTTTATGACTACATTGAAATTCATCCTACTGCAAATTATACTGACAGAGTAGAAAAAAGAAGCAAGGAAATTGAAAATTACGATATAATCAGGGAAATGAACAAATATTTTTACGAACTTGGGAAAAAACTGAATAAAATTGTGGTTGCGACAGGAGATACTCATTATCTGGAAGAACGTGAAGTAATTAACAGAAATGTCTTGCTTCTGGGAAGTGGAACGATGTGGAAAACTGAAGTTGCAGAAGGTGTTAAAGAATATGAATTTTTTGACAGAAAACTTTATTTCAAAACTACTGAAGAAATGCTGGAAGAGTTTAAATATTTGGGAGAAGAAACGGCTCAGGAAGTCGTTGTGGAAAATACACATAGAATCAGTGATATGATAGAACAAGTGCGACCAATTCCGACTGGATTCTATCCGCCGAAAATTGAAGGTGCTGAAGATGAAGTAAGGAAAATGACTTATAGTAAGCTGAAAGAGCTTTATGGCGAAAATATTGACCCAGATTTGAAGGAAAGAGTGGAAAAAGAGCTTAATTCGATTATTCAAAATGGATTTGCGGTACTTTATCTGATTGCACAAAAACTTGTACATAAATCGGTGGATGCAGGTTATCTTGTAGGTTCACGTGGTTCAGTTGGATCTTCAATAGTTGCCTATCTTATGGGAATTACCGAAGTGAACGGACTTTATCCACATTACAGATGTCCTAAATGTAAGCATACGGAATTTATGAACGAGGAAGGAAGCGGAGTTGACTATCCTGATAAAAATTGTCCAGAATGTGGTACAAAATATATAAAAGATGGACACGCCATCCCATTTGAAGTATTTATGGGATTTAATGGAGATAAAGTGCCAGATATTGACTTGAACTTTTCTGGGGAATATCAAGGGGAAATTCATAAATATACGGAAGAGCTGTTTGGAAGCGACAATGTCTTTCGTGCGGGAACGATTTCTACGCTTGCTGAAAAGAATGCTTTTGGATATGTGAAAAAGTATCTTGAAGAAGTGGAAGGAACGCCTGAAATAAAGGAAAGAAAAGCGGAAGTTATGAGAATTGCAAAAGGCTGTGAAGGTGCGAGAAAAACTACTGGACAGCATCCTGGCGGAATGATAGTAGTTCCGAAAGACAAGTCAATTTACGATTTCTGCCCAATCCAGCGTCCTGCCAATGATATGAAAGCTACTTCAAAAACAACCCATTTCGATTATCACGTAATGGACGAACAGCTTGTAAAACTGGATATACTGGGACACGACGATCCGACAACACTTAGAATTTTACAGGATTTGACAGGTGTTGATATTTATACGATTCCGCTTGATGATAAGGAAGTAATGAGTTTATTCAGCGGTACAGAGGCACTTGGTGTAACTCCAGATGAAATCGGCTCTCCGACAGGTACATCAGGAATACCTGAATTTGGTACATCTTTTGTAAAACAGATGCTAGTTGACACACGTCCAAAAACTTTTGCGGAATTAGTCAGAATTTCTGGACTTTCACACGGAACAGACGTTTGGCTGAATAATGCACAGGATTACGTAAGAAGTGGAATTGCAACCTTGAGTCAGATTATCACGGTGCGGGATGACATTATGAATAAACTGATTGATGATGGACTGGATAAATCATTAGCCTTTTCCATAATGGAGTTTGTCAGAAAAGGACAGCCTACGAAAAATCCTGAAAAATGGCGGGAATTTTCTAAAACGATGAAGGAACACGGTGTAGAGCAGTGGTACATTGATTCATGCGAAAAAATAAAATATATGTTTCCGAAAGGACACGCTGTGGCTTATGTAATGATGGCAGTGAGAATCGCCTACTTCAAAGTCCATTACCCAATCGAATTTTATACAGCTTTCCTAAATAGAAAAGTCGGAGATTTTAAAATGACAACAATGTTCAGACCAGTAGAAGACTTGAAACAGGCAAAAATGGAGTTGGACAGAAAAGGAACTTTAAATGTGAAGGAAAAACAAGAATTATTTTTGTATGAAATTTTAATTGAAATGCACTACCGTAAAATCGAGCTGGAACAAATTGACATTTATAAATCTGAAGCGAAACTTTTCACAATACAGGACGGGAAAATCAGAATGCCATTAATCGCAATGGATGGACTAGGAGAAGCTGTTGCTGAAAATATTGTTTCTGAACGAAAAGTTGACTTTTTATCAATCGAAGATTTAGTAAAACGTACAAAATTGAATAAAACGATTGTGGAACTGATGAAAGAATATGGATGTTTGAAGGATTTGTCAGCAACAAATCAGCAGACATTATTTTAGAAAATAATACAAAATTAATTCCGTTTTCAATATAAATAAAATTTTGAAAATAACAAATTGAAGAAATACAGAAACACCTTGTATTCCAACATAAAATATTGTAAAATAAAAATATAAAAACATAAGCAGTTAATACATAAAATGAAATAATAATTTGACACGGATATTTAAAACAGAAGGAGATGATGTGCGATGTTTAAGAAAATTTTACTGATGATTATTCTTGCAATGTCTGTTGTGGGGTGTGAGCTGTTTGATGCAAAAAGATGGGATAGAATAAATCGAGAAGATGCTGAAAGAGGAGAAACATGTTATAGGAGGGCTAGTGGTGAGTATTACTGCAAGGATAGATACGGAAACAGAACATACTAGCTATGTGTGATATGAAAGAGATAAGACGAATAACGGCAGTTTAAAAACAATGAATTTGAAGGACAGGGGGCTTTCCAGATGAGGGGAATGTGTTCCTGTCTTTTTTGGTTTAAGTATCGGATTTATTACAAACTTTTCTGATAAGGGGTATAAATCTAATATTTTCAAATAATTAAAATATAATTTTCATTTTTCAATCAGATTCTAGTATAAATAATCCGTCGGAGCATTTTTCTGTGCTGGCAAAACTGTCTGAGCATAGCGAGTTTTTTGTCAGTGCAGAAAAATGTCGTAGACTAGCCATAGGTTGTAGGATTTGCGGCAATGAGCAATCCTACGAAAATAAAAAGAAAAAACATAGTAATATGAAAAAATATTTATTAATCAAAATATCTAAAAAATAATTTAATTTAATGATTATGAATTGGCTATTAAACAACCCTATTATGAAAATCTTGTATGGATACTTAAAAATTAGATTCACAAAACTACCAAATTAATTGTTATAAAATTTTATCTCTATTTTGCCTGTTATCTTTAATATAATTTAATTCTCCGTTATTTTACATTCTTCCAAATTTGAAGGTTAAATCTCGTATTTATTCTTGTAAAGACAGGTTTTTTGAAAAATGAAAAAGACGAATTGCAGTTAAAAATATTGACATTTATAAAAAGATATAATATGATGTATTTATGATAATATAATGTTATTTAGAATTGTAGGTTAATTTAGAAAAATAGCCTCAGTTGTAGAAGTTAAGAACTAATATGAATTTCTAAAGAAAAAGTTATAAAAAGTGAACAAATTATAAATGAATATCGGAAAAGTCTCTTAATTAACATGACTTTTTCGATTTTTATATAAATAATAAAAAATATAGGAGGATATAAGGATGACAGATATTGAAATTGCTCAAAATGCGAAATTGAAAAAAATCGGTGAGATTGCAGAAAGTATTGGACTTACAGAGGATGATTTTGAGCCGTACGGGAAGTATAAGGCTAAGGTTAGTTTGGAAGTGTTAAAGAGAAATGCAGGGAAAAAAGATGGGAAATTGATTTTGATGACGGCTGTCACTCCTACGCCTCCGGGGGAAGGAAAGTCCACTGTTACTGTTGGATTGACTCAGGCGTTGAACAAGTTTGGATATAAGTCGATTGCGGCACTTAGAGAGCCGTCTTTAGGGCCTGTGTTTGGGATGAAAGGTGGAGCTGCCGGGGGTGGAATGTCGCAAGTGGTACCTATGGAAGAGATAAATTTACATTTTACAGGGGATATTCACGCAATTTCGGCTGCACATAACTTGATTTCTGCGTGCATTGACAATCATATACATTTTGGAAATGAACTTGATATTGATGTGAATAATATTACTTTTAAACGTGTGCTTGATATGAATGACAGAAATTTGAGAAGTATTGTTGTTGGGCTTGGGCCAAAGGTAAATGGCGTGCCTCGTGAAAATTCGTTTCAGATAACAGTTGCTTCAGAAATTATGGCGATTTTCTGTCTTGCCGACTCTATTACTGACTTGAAGGAAAGAATTGGCGAAATAGTTTTTGCATATAACAGAAAAGGGGAAATGCTTAAAGTTAAGCAGCTCAATATTCAAGGGGCAGTAGCGGCATTACTAAAAGATGCGATAAAGCCTAACTTGGTACAGACTTTGGAAAACACACCTGTATTTATTCACGGTGGGCCTTTTGCGAATATTGCACATGGATGTAATTCGTTGCTGGCTACAAAAATGGCTTTGAAATTGTCGGATTATGTGGTTACGGAAGCTGGATTTGCGGCTGATTTGGGGGCTGAGAAATTTTTGGATATAAAAGCTAGGCTTGGGAACTTGGAGCCAAATGTTATTGTAATCGTTGCGACAGTTCGTGCGTTAAAGCATCACGGCGGAGATAAGGACTTGAAGTCGGAAAATATTGAAACATTGACAAAAGGGCTTGTAAATCTTGAAAAACATATTGAAAGCATGCAAAAGTACAATTTGCCAGTTGTTGTGGCAATCAACAAATTTATAACTGATACTGACGCTGAAATTCAAGTGATAAAAGACTTTTGTGCAAAAATGGACGTGGAAGTTGCCAATTGCGAAATTTGGGAAAAAGGTGGAGAAGGTGGAAAAGAACTTGTGGAAAAAGTTATGAACGCTATTGAAAAGAATGAAAAATCAGATAAAAAATATACTCCACTTTATGATTTAAACTTGTCGATTCAGGAAAAAATAGAAAAAATTGCAAAAGAAATTTATGGAGCGGATGGAGTGAACTTTGCACCAAAAGCACTTAACAATATTAAAAAATACGTAGAAAACGGCTATGACAAATTGCCAATATGTATCTCAAAAACACAAAAATCATTGTCAGATAATCCAAATCTGCTAGGACGGCCAACAGGCTTCACAATTACAATCAATGAAGTAAGATTATCAGCTGGAGCAGGATTCTTGGTGGCAATGGCTGGAGAAATTATAGATATGCCGGGGTTACCTAGAAAGCCAGCGGCAGAGTTAATTGACATTGATGAAAATGGGGTGATTTCAGGATTATTTTAAATTTAATATACAGATATAATAGAATGGAAAAACATAAAAATGGAAAATACAAAAGTAAAAATGCGAAGACGGGACAGAGAAATTACAGACAATGAAAAAATAAAAGAAATTATAAAAGCCTGTGACTGTTGCCGTCTTGGCTTAAATGACAACGGAAAAGTCTACATTGTCCCACTAAATTTTGGCTTTACCGAAGAAAACGGAAACTATACATTTTACTTTCATGGTACAAGAACAGGGAGAAAACTTGATATAATAAAAGAAAATAACTATGCAGGATTTGAACTTGACACAAATCACGAAATTTACACAAAAGGTGATAAAGCCTGCAATTATACCGCCAGATTTCAAAGTGTAATCGGAAATGGGAAAGTTGAGATTATTGAAAATTCGCAGGAAAAAATAAAGGCGTTGCTGGAACTGATGAAGCATAATACCGGAAAAACAGAATGGGAGTTTGATGAGAGAATGTTGAAGACAGTTTGTGTGTTTAAACTTGTAGTTGAGGAGATGAGCTGTAAGGAGCATGATTAGAGAAAAAAAGATGTGAGGAGGGAAGATGTTAAAAAAATTCACAGTTCAAAATTTTAAAAATTTTGAAGATATTACATTGGACTTTGGAAATATTAGAAATTATAATTTTAAAGAAAATGTAATAAAAAATAATATAATTTCTAAAATGTTGATATTGGGAAAAAATGGAAGCGGTAAATCAAATGTCGGGCTTGCAATTTTTGATATTATTAACCATTTAACAGATAAAGAGAAAAGACTTAATGAATACAAAAATTATTTAAATTATAATTTAAGCAATAAAGATAATGCTTTTTTTTGCTACATTTTTCAATTTGATAGTGATAGGGTAAAGTATGAATATAAAAAAATTGACAGTGAAACAATAGTAGAAGAAAAACTTTATATAAACGATAAATTATGCATTGAGTATAACAAAAATAAAAAAATAGTAAAAATTGAAATAGAAGAATATGTTAAAAATTTTGAAAATTTTAATAAGGATTTATCTGTTAATGAATTTGAAAAAATATCATTAGTAAAGTATATTAAAGGAAATATCTTGCTTATAAAAGAAAAGGCATTATATAAATTTTTTGATTTCATTGACAATATGTTATGGATTCGTTCCTTGCAGGAAGGCAATACATATATGGGTTATAGTAATGGGAGCGAGAAAATATTAAAAGGGATAATAGATTTAAATAAAGTTAAAGAATTTGAGAAATTTTTAGAAGAAGCTGGAATAAAGCAAAAATTAGTACAAAATGAGGATAGAATACTGATAGAGTTTAAGTCAGGAAAACAAGTGGATTTTTATAAAATTGCTTCAAGTGGAACTAAAATTTTGGCATTGTTATTTTTTTGGATGGAAATTTCCATAAAAAACGTAAGTTTTTTATTTATAGATGAGTTTGATGCCTATTTTCATTATTCATTATCAAAATTCATACTTGAAAGATTATTTTCAAATGACAATATAAAACAAGTAGCATTATCTTCACATTCGACAAGTTTGATAGATAATGAAATTTTACGTCCAGACTGTTATTTTGTTTTAAATGATAAAGGTAAAATTAAACAATTTTCAGAAATTACTGATAAAAAAATAGAGGAATACCACAATATAGAAAAAATGTATCGTACAGAGGTATTTGAATATGAGTAAAATTTTGATGCTTACGGAAGGGAAAGATCCTGATAAAAAACTTATAGAGCACGTAGTAGAAAAATTTCAAATAAAAGGGGAAGTTATTTGGGCAAAAATTGGAACAATTTATGCTTTTTATAAAGATATTAAAGAAAAGTATGATGAAAATATGGACATTATCAGATATATAAAATACAAATATTCAGATAAAATCAGTAAAGAATTTAAAGCAAGTGAAATATCTTATGTATATTTATTTTTTGATTATGATTTACATTCAAAATTAAATGAAGAATATAAAAATATTGAAAAAATATATGAAAGAATAAATGAAATATCAGAAATAAACAGTTTTTTTGAAAATGAAACTGAGAATGGTAAGTTATATTTAAGTTTTCCGATGATAGAGGCATACCATAAACCTATTGGTTGCAATTATATTTATGAAAAAAATAACTTTGAAGAAAAATTAGAAGATTTTACGGACTTTAAAAAGAAAATAAAAAACGAAACTGGAAATATGGGAATGAAAGCTATTAAATCTCAATATAAAAAAGTCATAAACTTTTACATTGATAATTCAGAAAACATATTGGAAATGAAATTTAAGGATGTAGAAAAAAATAAAATATTAAAATTTCAAAATGAATTATTGAAAGAGGAAAATAAAGTAAAGATTTATCCATCAATACCAATATTTCTAAATGAATATTATGAAATTGAAAAATTACAGGAAAAACTAAAAATTTAATGTAAATTCGTTTAAAAAGAAAGAAGTGAAAAAATGTCAAAAAAATATGATTTTGAAATAATCCTAAGTAGAAAAGGGCAAGGTTCGTATAAATGGGAACAGATGTATGAAGTGCTTCCAGAGCTGGAAGACGATATTGTTCCGTTTTCTGTGGCGGATATGGAGTTAAAGATTGCTCCTGAGATAACAGAAGGAATGAAAAAATATATTGATGAAGCGGTTTTAGGGTATTCGGGGACTTATCCTAAATATTATGAGGCTGTTATAGGCTGGATGGAGAGAAGGCACGGTTTTAAGGTGGAAAAAGACTGGATTTTGTGTACTCCTGGCGTGGTTTCAGCTATATATGTTGCAATTAAGGCTTTTGCGAAGGAAAATGAAGGTGTGATTATGTTTACGCCTGTTTATTATCCGTTTTATAGTGCGATTACTTCAAATAAGAGAAAATTGGTGGATTGTGGCTTAGTTGAGAGTAAAAATGAGAATGGGGAAATCAAGTATTCTATTGATTTTGAGAAGTTTGAGGAATTTGCAAAGGATGAAAATAATAAGGTACTACTTTTGTGCAGTCCTCATAATCCGCTTGGAATTGTGTGGAGCAGGGAAGATTTGAAAAAGATTGGGAAAATTGTGGTTGAGAATGATTTGATTGTGATTTCTGATGAGATTCATTTTGATATTGTGATGGCTGGGCATAAACATACGGTTTTTCAGACTTTATCAGAAAAATTTGCTGAGATTACAATAACATGCACTGCCCCTACAAAGAGTTTTAATCTAGCTGGAGCAGGAATCTCAAATATAATTATCAAAAATGAGAAACTACGTAAAAAATTTAAGGCTGAAATGGAAAAAATGTCTATGCATGTTTTTGCAACATTATCATATAAGGCATGTGAACTGGCTTATGCAGAAGCAGAAGAATGGCTGGATGAATTTTTGCTGTTGATTGATAAAAATCAGAAATTGGTAAATAAATTTTTTGAAGAGAAGTTTATCAATTTAAAAGCCCTGTTAATTCAAGGGACTTATTTACAATGGCTGGATTTTCGGTCGTTGGGGCTTAAAAATAAAGAACTTGCAGAGTTTATGAATAAAAAAGCAAGAATATTTTTTAGTGAAGGATATACGTTTGGGAAAGCTGGAGGCGGATTTGAGAGAGTAAATCTGGCTGTACCAACAGAATATTTGGAAAAAATGCTGGAAAGGCTTTATGAAGTGTTAAAAATTGAATTTCCTAAATTTTGCAAGAATAAGTAAAAAATAAACTAATTTATAATTTACTTTTTTAGGGGTATTGTGGTATAATATACCGACAACTTTAAAGTAGAAATGATTACTATTTTTGTTTTAAAGTTGGAAATTAGAGGCTGAATTTTTTTACTTAAAATAAATCTTTAATAAAAAAGGATGGAAAAAATGAAAGAAGTAAGTAGCTTGTTAACTCATAAGCAGAAATCTCAAAGAAAGAATAATAAATGAAGATGGAGGGGAATTTGTGACAAAAAAATTAAATAATATAATTGAAACAGGGAAAGAAAAAATGAAAGTAAAGAATTTAAAAAAAATAGAGATTGGATTATTGGCATTAATTAATGCTATTATAGGATTTAATGCAAATGCAGCTAACAATAATACAAAAATAGAGTTACCTAAAGAATATTCAGAAAATATTACTATCGAAGGTCAAGAAAAAGATGTATTTGACTATGATTTTAATAATGATGGAATAAATGAAAAAGTTGTTGTGAGTTATAGTGCAGTGGATAATTTACTTAATGCAGTTGTTTCCATTTATACAAATCAGGGTGGTAAGGACATTTTAACTTATCAGGTAGCTTTTGATAAGAAATTTAGTATTAAAGAAATTCAGGAAATGCAGAAAATGCTTGATAAAGTGAAAGAATATTATCCTGAATACTCTAAAAATATTCAGCCAAATGAAACTAGATATGTTACAATTTACGGAGATAACAGAAATAGTGATATTTCATTTGATAAAGTAAAATTTGACAATCATTCTCCAAAAGATTTGAATAATTTTTTATTTATCAAAAAATCATCAGCTATGCTAGATGCTCCAAATGGAAATGCAGTAGCCAGTTTAAAATTCAGTGAAAAACCGCTAATATTATTTGACATGGTATCTGATGCATCAAATTCTCAGACAAAATGGTATTATACAGAATTTACTAAAAGAAACGATACTAACATGGCAAGAAAAGTTAAAAAGGATAAAGATGGTAAAACAGTTGCAGAAAATTCTACACCTGTTAGAGGATTTGTCGCAGGAAGTGAAGACAATGTTAGCAGAAGAGGGTTCTATTGGGATAAGATGGTTAAAAGAATGGAACTTATAAATAGATTTATTACTGAAACAATAAGCTCTGGAAAAGATTTGTATATTATTACAGAATATAAACCTTTATCGCATGATAAACCAAGTGAAAAGGATAAATTTGGAAATAAAAATAATCAAAGTATTGTTGGATATACAAATTCAAAACGGGAAGGGGAAAAAATAAATATTCCTGACCAGACTGTATTCAGAGTAATTGGCGAAGAAAATAAAATGCTAAAAATTGAAACACCATTTTATGGAGGACCTTATTATATTGAAAAAGTTGAAGGAACTTATCAAAAAGCAGAAAATATAAAAGGTGAAGTAAATAAATTTATAGCAATTGACCCAAGTAGCCAGACTGAAGCAATTTTCCAAAGAGATCCTAAAACTGGGAAATATGATGTTATAACATATTCATTTGTAACTACAGGAAAAGATGGATACGGTTCATATGAAACACCGCACGGAGCATTTCAAGTGGCATTTACAAGACCATACATGACCTTTACAAGAAGAGCAAGGGGAGGCGACAGAACAATTGCTGGAAGATCTGATCTGGCGATTGCAGGAAGTGCCAGATATGCAGTAAGAATCAGCGGTGGAGGTTATATGCACGGAATTCCTGTAGGACTTAACTTCAAAGGATCTACACTAAATACGGGAATTGCAAGTAAAATTGGAACATACAAAGATTCTCATAAATGTGTAAGACATTTTGATGATCAAATTGAATTTATCGTTGGATGGGTAAATGCAGACAGTAAAATTAAGGATAAAGATAATACAATACCTGAAGAACCTGTAATAGCATTAGTTTTATAATCCAACTTTAAAATAATTAAGGTAAGGAGATGAACTATATGATAAAAAGAACAAAATTAAAAAAATCAAAATTTTTTATTGCAGCATTGACTATGCTTTCTATAATGTCTGCAAACAGTTTTTCCGCTTCAAAAAAATCTTCACAACAAAAACAACAGCATACAGAATGGAAACAAATTACATTGGAACCTGATTTGGATGGAGATGGAATTAAAGATAAAATAGATGTGGAGTATGCAGAAATGGGTGGTAACATTTACTTAAAATTTACTCCATATGTATTTACTGAAAAAGCTAAATTTGAAAAAGGAAAGCAAGTGGAAAAAACAATAACTAAATCTGATTTTGAAGAAAAATTTGATAATTTTGTTAAAGGATTTATAGCAGAATATCCAAAGAAAAATGGAGGCTCACAACCAGCTGTAACAGAACAGCCAATTGAAACTCAAGATACAAATGCAGAAACTCCAGCTCCGGCTGTAGAAAATAAACCTGAAGAAACAGCAACAACAATAAATAACAAGACTGACGAAACGGATAAAAAACCTGTTTCGCAAAAAAAAAATACAGTCAATTCTGAGGGGAATACGGAAAACGATAAAGCATTAGACAGTCTAAGAGAAAGTAATATGGTAAAAGCCCAAAATACAGTGTTGGATAATAAAAATAATGATAACTCAAATAATTCTGCTCAAAATCAAAATATAAATAGTTCATATTCTTATATCAAACAGTATTTTGGCAAAAGGACAGAAAACCTTACTTTCAATTTTGGATACGATAAACATTCTCCAAGAGATATGGATGAATTTGTATTCATAAAAACTGCAACAAGCATAAGAAAAGAACCAAATTCTAATGCCAAAGTCATAAAATCGGCTACTTATTCACAAAAATACAAAACTACAGGAATCGTTAAAACAAATGTGGGAAATAAATCAGATGAATGGTACGAAGTATTTTTTGATAATCAGCTTGGCTACATTCCAAAATCAGCTGTGGAAAAAAGGGAATTTGACTGGAATGACATGATGAAAAAAGTTGATAAGACAAATAAATTTATAAAAGAAGCAGTTAGCGCAAATAAAAAAATATATGTCTTAGACGATTATGTTCCACTTGGTGGCGGTGAATCTGGAAAACGAGATAAATTTGGGAATCGTGCTAATCAAAGTGAGTTTGGATATATAGATAAAAGTTTTAAGGATTATATAAATATTCCAGATAGAACGATTATGGTTGTAGAAGAAGAAAATGATAAATATGTAAAAGTTAAGATAGATGCGTATGACAACGGTGTCTATTATTTAAAACCTTCTTCAAAAAAATATTTAAAAGAAGCGGGAATTACTGGTGAAGTAAGTAGATTCATCTATGTCGATAGATCTAGTCAGAATGAAATGATTATTGAAAAATCAGGAAATGGATGGAATGTCGTAACTTCTTCATTTGTAACAACTGGAAAGGATGCTGGAAATTCATTTGCTACACCATATGGAACATTCTTAATTGCTTATTCAAAACCTGTAATGTCATATACAGGTTCTGGAGGTGGCGTCGTTGGCGATGCTAAGTATGCAGTAAGATTTAGTGGCGGTGGATATATGCATGGCATTCCCTCCGTTTTTGAGCCAAAGAACACAAGAGAACAACGAAAAGCTGCGACAGCTAAGAAAATTGGGACTTATCCAGAATCACATAAATGTATAAGACACTATGATGACCAGATTAAATTTATTTATGAATGGTTAGGAAATTCGAGTCCAGGACATTCAGAAGGATTTAGAGTACCTAGCGTTCCAACAGTTATGCTGGTAAAATAGGAGAGCTATAAATTTTAAACAAAAATAAAATTGATTCAGATGTTTGGGAGAAGCCATCTATAAAAAAAACCTTTTGGAAACACATATTATTCAAAAGGATAGTATGTGTTTTTAATTTGTCTAAAAAATAGGGAAAAATTTAATAAATAATAAAAATTATAAGGAGGAAAAATTTTGGAATTTTTTAGAAATTTTCAGTTTGGAGTAAATGAATTAATGTGGCTAGGCTACTTGCTGCTGAATTTTACAGCGGTAATATTAGCTTATAGATTTTGGGGAAAAGCAGGATTGCTTTCAGTTGTACCGCTTTCAATAGTTATTGCGAATATTCAGGTTGGGAAAATGATGACTTTGTTTGGTGTGGATACGACGATGGGAAATATTGCATTTGGTGGGATTTACTTAGCATCAGATATACTTTCGGAAAATGAAGGGAAAAAGTATGCTAGAAAAGTCGTTTCACTTGGTTTTGCTTCAATGCTGTTCACAACATTTATTATGCAAATCGTCCTAAAAATACAGGTAGCACCGTCTGATACTATGCAAGGGGCTTTAAATCAAGTGTTTGGATTTATGCCAAGACTGGCAGTAGCAAGTGTGACTGGATTTGCAGCTTCACAGGCATTTGACATTTGGTCTTATCAAGCGATCAGAAAATTACGTCCAGACTTTAAAGATATTTGGATTAGAAATAATGCAAGCACAATGTTGAGCCAAATACTTGATAATATAGTATTCTCATTTATGGCATTTTTAGGAGTTTATTCAATGAAAGAAATAATTGTAATTATATTTTCAACTTATTTCCTAAAAGTAGTAATTGCATTATTGGATACACCGTTCGTGTATATTGCAACAATTTGGAAAAATAATGGAAAAGTAAATGAAGAGTAAGAAAAAGGAAGAGAAATGATAAGATATAGTGTAATAAAAGAAAAGAATCCTAGAGAAATAGTGCTTTTAAAAGGATTCAGCTGTGCATACGGGAAATGTGCATTTTGTAATTATATTTTGGACAATACAGATGATGAAGAGGAAATGAATAGAGTAAATTTGGAGGCGATTAATCAAATTACTGGAGAAACTAGAGCTTTGCAAGTTATAAATTCTGGTTCTGTCTTTGAGCTGAATGATTTTACACTTTCTAAAATTAAAGAAGTCTGTCAAGAAAAAAATATAAAAATATTGTATTTTGAAGCATATTTTGGATATATAAATAGGCTTGATGAAATTCGAAAATATTTTAGTGAGCAGGAAGTTCGGTTTGCTATTGGAATTGAAACTTTTGACAATGAATTTAGAACAAAAGTTCTGACAAAAAACTTTGTTACAAATGATAAAGTTTTAGAAAAAATAAAAAAAGAATATAAAATGGGACTTTTTATGATTTGCATAAAAGGACAGACAAAGGAAATGATTTTGCGTGATATAGAACTTGCTCAAGAATACTTTGATGAAATTGCACTTAGTGTCTTTGTAAATAACGATACAAAAGTGGAGCGTGATGAGGAACTTGTAAAATGGTTTTTGACTGAAATTTATCCAGAATTGAATAAAAATCAGAATATTGAAATTTTGGTAGATAATAAAGATTTTGGAGTATATGTGCAGTGATAGTTTTAATTTTTAGAGAAAAAACGAAAAGCAGTGGAATTTTAGTTTCACTGTTTTTTTAGATATTTCTATTATTATTTTAAATGCTGTTTTTTTTTAAATTATGTTCAAATTCCTTTAATATCGAACTAATATTTTTTCTTTAATTTTTCACATATTTGGGGTATAATAAACACATAAAAAAATGAAAAAATAATATTAGGAGAAAAATGAAAAATAAAATAAATGTACTTGGTTTAGGACCGGGAAATTTGGACTATACTTTGCCAGTTGTATTAAAAGAAATTGAAAAATCAGATATAATAATTGGTGGAAAAAGACATATCGAAAGTCTTGGAAAATATGCAGAAAATAAGGAATATTGTTATATTAATGCTGATTTGCAAAGAGTTTTAGATTTTATCGAAGAAAATCGAAATAAAAAAATATCACTAATCTTATCTGGTGATACAGGTTTTTATAGTATGTTAACATTTATGAGAAAACATTTTGAAGCAAAGGAACTTAACGTAATACCTGGAATTTCTTCAATTCAGTATATGTTTGCTAGAGTTTCTGAATATTGGAACGATGCTTTTGTATCAAGTGTTCATGGACGAGAAGTTGAGTATGTTCAAAAATTACGTGAATTTGGGAAAATTGGACTTTTAACAGATAACAAAAATACACCTCAAAAAATAGCGGAAATACTGCTTGAGAATGGCATGGAAAAGGCTATTATTTTTGTTGGAGAAAATCTATCTTATGAAAATGAGAGGATTTTAGAATTTTCAGCAAAAGAAATGGTGAAGGTTGATGAAAAATTTGAGATGAATGTGGTTGTTATTTATTGGAATGGGAAGGAATAATGATTGGAGAGGAATATGAAAATAAAATTTAAAAATTTAGGTCCTATTGAAAGTGGAGAGATAGATTTTAATGATTTAAAAGGAATTAATTTGATAATTGGGAAGAATAATACTGGGAAGACTTATTTGAGTTACTTAATTTATAGTTATTTTAAATTTATGGATAAATTTAACATTACAAGTTTTACATTTTTAAATAACATTGTATTAAATGAAAAAAAAATTATTGATTATGATTGGTTTCAAAAAAATTATGAAGAAGAAATAAAAATAAAATTGAGAAAAGAATTAATTACAACATTTCATGTACATAATGATTTTTTTAGAAATTTTGAAATAGTTAATATAGATTTAACTGATGAAATGAAAAAATTTAAAGAAAAAGACGCTGAAAGTAGAATATTGGTAGCATCAAAAAATAAAATTAAAGAAAATAAAACTATAATAACTAAGAAAAAAGAACATGAAATTATTTTTGAGATAAAAGATTATTTTAAAAATTATGAAGATGAATTTAAATCGGACTCATTTGATGCAGAAATAATAGGTATAAGTCGAAATTTTAAAGAAAAAGAGATGAAACAGTTTGGATTAGAATATCTTTTTAGAAAATTATTATTAAACATTTTTATTAAAATATATTTTTTTCCAGCAGAAAGAAGCGGTGCTGTTTTATTTTATAATCAATTATTAGAAAATAGAAATAATATTTTAAGAAATTTGGAACTATCACAAGATATGAATTTATTAAAAGATGTTTCAAGATATTCTGAACCTGTAAATGAGTATATAATACGATTAAATCAATTGGAAGAATATGAAAACAGGGAAGAAACAGAAATTTATAAAAATCTTGTAAAAGATATTGATATTCAAAATATAATTGAAGGAGAAATAATAATAAAATCTAACCAGATTATTTATAAAAATGAAAATGATGTTGAATTAAATATGGGATTAGTTTCTTCAACTGTAAAAACTTTAGCGGGGTTCTTTTTATATTTAAAATATCAGGCACAAAAGGGAGATATAATTTTTATTGATGAAATTGAATTGAATTTACATCCTGAAAATCAGAGAAAAATAATGAAACTTATAAACTATTTATCAAAACAAGGATTGAAATTTGTTATTAGTACGCATAGTCCAGTAATTACGCAGGAAATGAATAATATGATTATGTTTGAAAAATGTAAGGATAAAATTGATGATGAAATAATAAAAGAATATTCTATTGATAGACAAAATTATGGATTAAGACAGGAAGATGTTAATATTTATTTTTTAAATAATAAAACGATAGAGCAGGCTGAATTTGGAGAAGATGGGGTAATAACGGAAACATTTAATGAAGTTTTAGGAGAAATAGATAATTTGTATCAGGAATTATTATTTGCAATGGAGGAAGAATAAATGTTTGATTTTATAAATAATAATTTTGATAATTCATTTTCAGAAATAATAAAAGAAGAATTATATTTAGAAGAAAAAAAGAATAAAAGAGCAAATAATAAAAGAGTAAATAATACTGGACTTCATAAAGTAAAAGTTTTGTTTAATCCAGACAAATATCAGGTCTTGAAATTGACTTTGGACATAAATAATATTGATGAAAATTTAAAAAGGTTATTGCCATTTTTTAAAAAAGAAATTAGTTCAGTTGATAATGTATTATTTGTAAAAAGATTAAAAGATAATAAATATTTTTTATTTCATATTGAATTAAAATCTAAAACAATAGATAATAAACTTGTGAAAAAATATTATTCATCAGCAAAGTTGTTGTACTTTATATTTGAAATGTTGTATTTAAATTATAGAGATGAAAAAGAAAAGGAAAAAAGGATATTAGATTTTGATTTTCCTAAAAAAATTTATAACATTCCTGTATTAATTGCATCAAAGAGTAGTAGTGGAGGTGTCGAAGAAATAAAAGTAAGGAATAAAGAGGATATTTTTTACAATAATCAGAATTTTAAATATCTTTGTCGTTATTGTGGTTTGAAATCACAAAAAGGAATTATAATTCTTGAAAAGATGTGCAATAAAGTAAATACATTTGAGAGTTCATTGGATGAAATAGAATTTTTTTAAGCAAATTAATTTTTGAAAAATCTACTAAATATGATAAAATAATAGATATTATAAGTTAAACTAAAAACCAAAATTTTAAAAATAAATATTGAAAAAAATGGAGGAAAATAATGATAAAGGAATACAAACCGTCGGAAATTGAGAAAAAGTGGCAGGATAAGTGGTTTGAAGAGGATGTTTTTAAATCGGAAAATAAGATTGAGGGGAAAGAGAATTATTATGTGCTTGAGATGTTTGCGTATCCATCTGGAAAGCTTCATGTCGGGCATTTGAGAAATTATGCGATTGGAGATGCGATTGCAAGATACAAGAAGATGAAAGGGTTTAATGTGCTGCATCCGTTTGGATGGGACAGTTTTGGACTGCCTGCGGAAAATGCTGCAATTGACAATGGGGCACATCCTGGGAAATGGACTAAAGCGAACATTGACAACATGAGAAGACAGATGAAGCTTATGGGGCTTTCTTATGACTGGAACAGGGAACTTAGTACTTATACTCCAGAATACTATAAGTGGAATCAGAAATTTTTTATTGAGATGTATAAAAAAGGGCTTGTTTACAAGAAAAAATCTTATGTAAACTGGTGTCCTGACTGTAATACGGTTTTGGCGAATGAACAAGTTGAAGACGGGAAATGCTGGCGTCACGGTAAAACTGATGTTATTCAAAAGGAATTGTCGCAATGGTACTTTAAAATTACAGAATATGCAGAAGAATTGCTGCAGGGGCATGAGGAACTTAGAGGACATTGGCCAGAGCAAGTATTGACAATGCAGAAAAACTGGATTGGAAAATCAACAGGATCTGAAGTTGACTTTATTTTAGATTATAAATTTGAAAATGATGGAAATTCACATTTAAAATTGAATGATAATGGAGAAGTTGTGATTTCTGTGTTTACAACAAGACCTGATACGCTTTATGGAGTTACGTATGCAACTGTTGCACCAGAACATCCGTTAGTTGAGGAAATTATTTTGAAAGAAAATCCTTCGATAAGAGAAGCTGTTGAAAGAATGATAAATGAGGATAAAATTGCACGTACAGCCGAAGATAAGGAAAAAGAAGGAGTATTTTCTGGACTTTATGTGATTAATCCTGTGAATGGTGAAAAAGTGCAGTTATGGATTGCAAATTATGTGTTAATGGATTATGGGACTGGAGCGGTAATGGCAGTGCCGGCACATGATGAAAGAGATTTTCAGTTTTCTAAAAAATATAATTTAGATTTGAAAATTGTTGTAAATCCTGTTGATAAAAATGGGAATTTGGAAGAAGTTTCCGTTGAAAAAATAGAAAATGCTTTGGTAAATTCAGGAGTATTAGTAAATTCAGAAGAATTTAACGGATTAAATAGTAATGAAGCAAAAGAGAAAATTACTGAAAAATTGGAAAAAATTGGACTAGGTAAGAAAACAGTAAATTACAGACTGCATGACTGGCTAATCAGCAGACAAAGATACTGGGGAACTCCAATTCCTGTGATTTATGATGAAGATGGGAATATTTACTTGGAAGAGGAAGCAAACTTGCCTGTGAAACTGCCTACAGATATTGAGTTTAGCGGAAAAGGGAATCCACTTGAAACTTCTGAGGAATTTAAAAATGTGATTTTACCAAATGGGAAAAAAGGGAGAAGAGAAACCGACACAATGGACACTTTCGTTGATTCTTCATGGTACTACTTGAGATATTTAGATTCTCACAATGATAAAGAGCCGTTTAAAAAGGAAGATGCAGATAACTGGACTCCAGTTCACCAATATATCGGTGGAATTGAGCATGCGGTAATGCACTTGCTTTATGCAAGATTTTTCCACAAATCATTAAGAGATTTGGGATATGTTGACACAAATGAGCCATTTAAACGTCTTTTGACACAAGGAATGGTTTTAGGACCTTCTTACTATTCTCAAAATGAAAGAAGATACTTGTTCCCAAGAGAAGTGGAAATGAAGGATGGAAAGCCTGTTTCTAAGGAAACTGGAGAAGAATTAGCAACAAAAGTTGAAAAAATGAGTAAATCTAAAAATAACGGAGTAGATCCAGAAGAAATCGTGAAGGAATACGGATCTGACTCTTCAAGAGTGTTTACATTATTTGCTGCGCCGCCTGAAAAAGAGCTTGAATGGAATATGAATGGTCTTGCTGGAGCTTATAGATTTATAAACAGACTTTATCTGTTAATTTCATCAACAGCTGATTTTGCTGATAAAAATGTATCAAAGGAAAATAATTACGGAATTAATTTGGATGCGAGAAGTGAGAAAGACAAGGAAATTCAGAAAAAATTACATCAGACAGTGAAAAAAGTTACAGACAGCATTGAGGACGATTTCCACTTTAACACAGCAATTGCTGCAATAATGGAACTTCTAAACGATATGACAACTTACAAGCAAAATGTAATCGACAAAAACGATATTTCGTCAGAAAGTAAAAAAGTATGGCACGAAGTTCTTGAAAAAGTGATTTTATTAATTGCACCTTTTGCACCGCACGTGGCAGATGAATTATGGAGTGATTTAGGAAATACAACATTGACTTTTGAGGAAGAGTGGCCAGCATTTGATGAAAAATTAACTGTGGAAAATAACTTTAACTTGGTTTTACAAGTAAATGGAAAAGTTAGGGATATGCTGCCTGCACAAATTGGAATTTCAAAAGATGATGCTGAAAAATTGGCATTTTCTTCGGAAAAAGTTCAGAAATTTATTAAAGGGAAAGAAGTTGTTAAGGTAATTGTTGTGCCTAATAAGCTGGTTAATATTGTTGTAAAGGGATAAATGGAAAAATAGGAGAAGATAAAATGGCTAAAATAGCAGTAACTGGAGTGACAGGAAATTTAGGTGGCATGGTTTCAAGATTATGCAAAGAAAATGGGATAAAAGTGAGAAATTTGGCTAGAAATAAGGAAAAAGCTGAAAAAATGGGATTTTCTGATGTTTTTAAATCAAATTATGATAAATCAGAGGATACTATAAAATCATTGGAAGGAATTGATGTGCTTTTTATGGTGTCAGGTTCAGAAAATTCTGACCGTGTTCAACAGCATAAGGATTTTATTGATGTGGCTAAAATGGCAGGAGTTTCGCAAATTATTTATCTTTCCTTTTACAATGCTTCAAAAAACTCTGTATTTACACTAGGAAGAGATCATTATGCAACTGAAGAATACATTAAAGAAAATGGCTTTAAATATACGTTTTTGAGAGATAATTTTTATGCGGATTTTTTTGTAAATTTATGCAGAGAGTATGGTGAAATAAAAGGGCCTGCTGGGAACGGGAAAGTTTCAGTTGTGGTGTGTTCAGATGTTTCGGAAGTAGTTGCAAAAATTTTAGAAAATCCAGAAAAATGGGAAAATCAAGTTTTAAATATGACAGGACCTGAAGACTTAACGATGGAGGAAATTACAAAACTTGCAAGTAAATATTTAGGTAAAGAAATTAAGTATATTGCTGAAACGGTAGATGAGGCTTACGAATCACGTAAAATCTGGAAAGCTGAACAATGGGAATACGATTCGTGGGTTTCAACTTATACTGCAATTGCCGAAAATGAGCAATCAGGAGTTTCAAACGATATTGAGAAAGTTTTAGGACGGAAAGCTACTTCATTGATGGAATATTTGAAACAATTGTAGTTAAAAAAATAACAAAGTAATTTAATAAATTTTTGCAATTTATACTATTCCTTATTTTAAGTAGCAGAATTGTTATAAATCTTGAATAACATACTATTTAGTAAAGGATTGATTCAGTTTTGGATAAATAAACATTATTTTTTAAATGGAATTTTAGTATTAATTTGACAAATCAAACTACGTAAATAGATAATGAAAAGTCGGCATTAAAGCTGGCTTTTTATTGTATTTAAGAAGGAGGTTAAAATGACATTGCAACAGTTAAAGTATGTAGTTACAGTCGCTGAAAAAGGAACATTAAGTGATGCGGCGAAAGAGCTGTTTATTTCACAGCCAGCATTGACTAAAGCTATAAAAGAGCTAGAAGATGAGATGAATATCAGAATTTTTAGCAGAACGAATAAGGGGGTTATTGTTTCTAGGGAAGGGGATAGATTTCTTGGATATGCAAGGCAGGTTTTGGAACAGACAAATTTGCTGGAGGAAGAGTATAAGAAAGGGAATAAGATAACTCGGAGATTTTCGGTATCAACTCAACATTATTCCTTTGCAGTGAATGCTTTTGTGGATGTGATTAAGAAGTTTGGGGAAAATAAATATGATTTTACGCTTAGGGAAACGCAGACAAATGAGATTATTGAGGATGTGAGCAAGAGGAAAAGTGAAATTGGAATTTTGTACACTTCTGGGGCGAATAAAAATGTAATTGAGAAAATGATAAAAAGAAATAACTTGAAATTTATCGAACTGTTTACAGCAAAACCGCATGTTTTCATCAGCTTTAATCATCCGTTAGCAAAAAAGGAAAGCATTAGCCTTGAAGATTTGAAGGAATATCCGTATTTATCGTTTGAGCAGGGAGATTATAATTCTTTTTATTTTTCGGAGGAGATATTGAGTACACTTGACAGAGATAAAAATGTAAAAGTGAGAGACAGAGCGACTTTGTTTAATTTGGCAGTTGGGCTTAATGGGTATACGGTAAGTACAGGAATAATCAGTAAAGAGCTGAATGGGGAAAATATTATTGCAAAACCACTGGAAGTGGACGAGTATATGAAAGTTGGAATTATAATGCAGAAAAATATTGAACTGAGTGTTTATGGGAAAGTTTATGTTGAGGCTTTGAAGGAGCATTTGAAATATACTGAAATTCCGTAAATTAAAAAAATGATATAACTAATAGTTATAACAAACTGAAAAATAAATATATTTTACAGAAATTAAATATTTGTATATAATAATTTCATCAAAAATAGTTAGTAATATTAAATTAGAATTTTAAAATTAAAAGGTGTTATGCTGATATAATTTTATAAACTTTTGAAAAGGACAGATATTACTATAATAAAGGAGATGAGATTATGAAAACAGCAATTGTTGGATACCCTAGAATTGGGGAAAATAGAGAATTAAAATTTGCAATAGAAAAATATTGGAGAAATGAAATTACAGAAAATGAACTTTTGAAAATAGCGAAAGAGCTTAGAAAAAATCAATGGTTAAAACAAAAGGAAGAAAAAATTTCATTTATTCCAGGAAATACATTTTCATTTTATGACGGAATACTGGACACAATAATTTTATTAAATGCGATCCCAAAGCATTATAGAGATTTAGGGTTAAATGAACTGAATACATATTTTGCAATTGCTAGAGGTTATCAAGGGGAAAAAGGAGATGTAAAGGCTCTTTCAATGAGAAAATGGTATAACACAAATTATCATTATATGGTGCCTGAACTGGATGATTATGCAGAAATTAAGTTAAATTCAGATAAAATATTTAATGAACTTGAGGAAGCTGAGAAATTAGGAGTGAATACTCATCCGTCAGTGATTGGACCATTTACATTTTATAAATTGGCTAAAACAACTGGAAATAAAGATAAAAAAGATTATTTAGATGATATTGTCAATGCTTATGTAGAATTGTTGAGAAAGTGTAACAAAAAAAATATCGAGTGGATTCAAATTGAAGAACCGCAATTGGTAACAGATCAGACAGAGGAAGATATTAATTTGTTTGAAGAAATTTATATGGAGATTTTGAAAAATAAGAAAGATGTAAAAGTATTACTTCAAACATATTTTGGAGATGTGAGAGATTGCTACAAGACAATAACAGAACTTGATTTTGATGGGATAGGTCTTGATTTTGCTGAGGGAAGACAAACTCAGAAATTAATAGCTGAAAAGGGATTTCCAAAAGATAAAGTTTTATTTGCAGGAGTTGTAAATGGGAAAAATATTTGGAAATGTGACTATAAAAAAGTTTTAAATATATTGAATAATTTAAAGGAAAAGGTTAAAAATGTAGTAATAACGACATCTTGTTCATTGCTTCATGTGCCTTATACTTTGAGAAATGAAAAAAAATTATCAGAAAATATATTAAGACATTTCTCGTTTGCTGAGGAAAAATTATCAGAATTAAAAGAATTGGGAGAATTGAGTCAAATTCTTTGGGAAAGTTCATTGGAAAAAGCACAGGAAAATGAATTTTATATAAAAAATCAGGAAATCATAACTTCTGAAAGAGGCATGGAAGACAAGGAAGTCAGGGATAAAGTTGAAAAATTGACGGATAATGATTTTGTAAGAAAAGGTACAAGAAAGGAAAGACAGATAATACAAAGAGAAAAGTTGAATATTCCTTTACTTGCAACAACTACAATAGGATCTTTTCCACAGACGAAGGAAGTGAAGCTAAACAGAAGTAAATTTAGAAAAGGCGAAATTAATAAGAAAGAATATGATAAAAATGTATTCAGTTTCATAAAAGAATGTATTGAATTACAGGAAGAAATAGGGCTTGATGTGCTTGTACATGGAGAATATGAAAGAAATGACATGGTTGAATTTTTTGGAGAAAATTTGGCAGGATATATATTTACAGAAAAAGCGTGGGTTCAGTCTTATGGAACAAGATGTGTAAAACCGCCAATAATTTTTGGAGATGTGAAAAGAACTAAACCAATTTCAGTTCTATATTCAGAATATGCTCAAAAATTAACTGAAAAACCTGTTAAAGGAATGCTTACAGGGCCTGTAACAATACTAAACTGGTCATTCCCAAGAGAAGATATTTCATTAAGCGAAATGGCATTTCAAATTGGACTTGCCATACGAGAAGAAGTATTGGATTTAGAAAAAGCAGGAATAAAAATAATTCAGATAGATGAAGCTGCACTTAGGGAAAAATTACCGTTAAGAAAAGAAGATTGGCATAAGGAATATCTTGATTGGGGATTGAAGGCATTTAGACTTTGCCATAGCGGAGTAAAAGTGGATACACAGATTCATACACATATGTGCTACAGCCAGTTTGAAGATATAATAAAAGATATTGATAATATGGATGCTGATGTTATAACTTTTGAAGCCTCAAGATCAAAATTGACAATTCTCGATTTCTTGAAAGAAAATAATTTTGAAACAGAAGTAGGGCCTGGAGTTTACGATATTCATTCTCCTAGAGTACCTTCAGTTGAAGAAATTGTAGTAGCTTTGGAAATAATGATTGAAAAAATTGGAAAAGAAAAATTATGGGTAAATCCTGATTGCGGATTAAAGACAAGAGGAATTGTAGAAACGGTAAAAAGTTTGGAAAATCTTGTGAAAGCTACGGAAATTGTGAAAAGCAGATTATAAAAGTGTTGCCAAGTATACTTTTAACAGAATTTTTGATAATTTTATAAAATGAAAAATAAGGGAGTTGATAAATATGTGTACAATAAATGCACCTCACAGACACGATACAGTAGGAAGTTTTTTAAGACCTGAAAGATTGAAAAAAGTTAGAAATGATTTTGAAAAGGGAAGAATTGACAGGGAAGAATTGACGAAAGTTGAGGATGAAGAAATTAAAAAAATTGTGGATAAACAAATTGAATTGGGATATACAAGTGTAACAGATGGTGAGTTTAGACGAAGTTACTGGCATTTGGACTTTTTCTGGGGATTTAATGGAATTGGGCATATTCATGCTGATAAGGGGTATGAATTTAATGGAGTTGTTACTCGTGACGATACTGCGATTGTTACTGGAAAAATTAGTGGGGAAAATCATCCATTTGTGAAACATTATACGTTTTTGCGAGATTTGGTAAAAGATAAAAGAGGTGTAGAAGCTAGATTTACAATACCTGCTCCAGCACAGTTTTATGCAGAACTAGTAAGAGAAGATAAGCACGTTGCGGCACTTTTGAAAGTTTATCCTGATTTTAAAGGTTTGGAAGATGATATTGTGAATGCTTACAAAACTGTTATAAACGATTTGTATAATGAAGGGCTTAGAACTTTGCAAATTGATGACTGTACTTGGGGATGTCTTGTAGATGACAACTTCATTGCTTCATTTATTGAAAAAAGTGACAGAGATAAAGAAGTTATTAGGCATGAATTTTCAGAAAAATTTTTGAATATAAATAATAGGGTATTTCAAAATAATCCAAAAGATTTGGTGATTAATACACATGTTTGCCGTGGAAATTATGCGTCAACTTGGTTTGGGCAAGGCGGGTATGACAAGATTGCGGATGAACTTTTTGGAAAAGAAGATGTGAATGCTTATTATTTGGAATTTGATACAGAAAGAGCGGGTACTTTTGAATCGCTTGCAAAGGTTTCTGGAGATAAAAAAGTTGTTTTGGGATTAATAACTTCTAAAAATCCAACATTGGAAGAAAAAGAAGTTATAATTGCTCGTATAAGAGAGGCTTCAAAATATGTGCCACTTGATAGGCTTTATCTGAGTCCGCAGTGTGGATTTGCTTCGACAGAAGAAGGAAATAGACTTACAGAAGAGGAGCAATGGGCAAAATTGAGATTTATTAAAGAAATTGCAGATGAAGTATGGGGAAAATAGTATATTAAAAAAGGAGATGTTTCGTTTTATAGAGACAACTCCTTTTATTGTGTTTATAATGTTTAATCAATGTATTAAATAGTTAGTTATAAAATTAATTTTTATTATTTTCAGAATTTTCCTTTTCTGCAGGTACAAATTTTCTTTCAGGACGACTGAAATATTTTATACCGACAATTCCAATGATAATCATAATTATGCTTATTATATATGGAAGCCTTATTCCAAAAATTAATAAATCTTCTGCTCTGAATGTACTTACAAATGTTCTGATAATTGCATATATAATCAAATAAATCATTGATAGAACACCAGGATTATATTCTTTTTTTCTAAAGTAGAACCAGAGTATTAAAAATCCAATTAAATTTAAAGCTCCTTCATAAAGCATAGCGGGATGTAATGGTAAATTTGGAAATTCTGATCCTGCAGGAGTGTCTAGCGGAAAAGTCAGTCCCCAAGGTACTAATTGCTTAAATTGTGCCTGTTCAGCAACTCCTAGTGTTTGATATTTTGCCCACCATTCGCTAAATTTTCCTGAAAAAATTACATTCCATGGGGTAAATGTAGGAACTCCATGGACTTCTCCATTTGCTAGGTTTCCAAATCTTCCTAAAAATTGTCCAAATAACAAAGGTCCAACTCCCATATCTGTAAGAACCCATAAATTTACTTTACTTTTTCTTGCAAACAGGCAGGCTCCTACAAATGCACCGATAATTCCTCCATGAATTGCAAGTCCACCTTGCCATATGTAAAAGATGGATAAGGGATCGCCAGCATAATCAGAAAATTTGAAGATAACATAATATAATCTGGCACCAATTAATCCTGCCACTATCGTCGCAAAGACAAAATCTTCAATAGTTTTTCTGTCGTCAACGCCTCTTTTTTCGGCAACATCATCCGCAAGGCAAATAAACATTCCAAAAAGAAAAGCTAGAATATACATCAAACTATAAATTCTAAGTTCAAAACCTCCAATTTTAAATAAATATGGTCTCATTTATTTATGCTCCTATATTTCTTTTATTTTGTATCATTTTACAATTGTTTTTTTATTTCTTCCTCAAAAATTACGAAGAAATCATCAATCTGCTCTTTTGAGATTTGTCCTAAAATTCCAATTCTCATAAGGCTTTCTGCATATTTTCCTTTTCCACCTGTAACAGTGTATCCTTTTTCTTCAAGTGCAGTAATAACAGATTTTATTATAATTCCTTCTCTGTATACTGAGATTAAGGTATTTGTTCTATTTTCTTCATTTTTTACTAATAGTTCAAATCCTAATTTTTGTGCTTTTTCTTCAACATATTTTCTCAAATCACGTTTTTGATTAATTGTATTTTCAATTCCATTTTTTACCAAGTCTTTTAATGATTGGTTCAATGCCAAAATTAAAGCAATTGCTGGAGTGTACGGTGTTTCTGCACTAGCGTCAAAATATTTTTCATATTGTTTTAAATCAAAATAATATTTTGGCAAATCAGATGTTTCCATAGCTTTTTTAGCTTTATCACTTACTGCTACAAACGCCAATCCTGGTGGTATTAAAAATGCTTTTTGGCTTCCTGCAATTGCAACATCTACGTGCCAGCCATCAAAATCAAATTCATTTACCACAAGTCCACTAATTGTATCTACAACTAATAAAATTTCAGTATTTTTAGTCAAATCTCCAAGTGCTTTTATATTATTCAAAATTCCAACTGAAGTTTCACTGTGAGTTGCTAAAATTCCCTTTAAATCAGGATTTTCAGCTATTACTTTCTTTACATCGTCTAAATTATAGCTTTCTCCAAATTCATATTGAAGATTAATCATATTTAAGCCATAAATCTCTCCAATTTTTCTAAATCTGTCTCCAAAATATCCAGTATTTATAGCCAAGACTTTATCGCCTTTTGAGAAAAAGTTTACGATTGCGGCTTCCATTGAACCTGTTCCAGATGAAGTAAGGATTGCTACATCATTTGTAGTTTTGAAGATTTTTTTCAAGTTTTCATTATTTTCTTTCATAATTTCTCTAAATTTAGGCGTTCTGTGATGAATAATATCGCTTCCTAAAATTTCTAAATATTCTTCTGGTATATTTGTTGGTCCAGGTGTTAATAATAGTTTTGAACTCATAGTTTTATTTCCTCCTAAAATTTTTGTTTTAAAGTTTTAATTTTTATAATTCCTTTGTTAATTTATCATATTGCAGCAATTTTTCTAAAATATTTTCAACGTCGTCTAATTTTAGCATATTTGGTCCATCAGACAGTCCTTTGTCAGGTTCAGGATGAACTTCTGCAAAAACTCCGTCAACTCCAACAGACACAGCCGCTCTTGCTAGTGGATACACATAGGCACGATTTCCCCCCGAAGTTTCCCCTTGTCCTCCGGGTATTTGTACTGAATGTGTTGCATCAAATACAACAGGATAACCAAATTTTCTCATTTCCAAAAGACCACGCATATCTACAACTAAATTATTGTATCCAAATGAAGCTCCACGTTCACAAAGCATTATATTTTCGTTTCCAACTTCTTCAAATTTCTTCACAACATTTTTCATATCCCAAGGTGCTAAAAATTGTCCTTTTTTGATATTTACAGCTTTTCCAGTTTCAGCTGCAGCTACAAGTAAGTCAGTCTGTCGCGATAAAAATGCAGGTATTTGAAGTAAGTCAATTACTTTTGCAGCTTCTTTGCATTGCCAAGGTTCATGAATGTCTGTCGCAAGAGCCACACCGTATTTTTCCTTAACTCTTGATAAAATTTCCAGCCCTTTTTCAAGTCCAGGTCCCCTAAAGGATGAAATAGAAGAGCGATTTGCTTTATCAAATGAAGCCTTAAAAATATACTGGATTCCAAGTTTATCAGTAATTTCTTTCATTTTTCCAGCTACTTCCGTAACCAAATCTTCTGATTCAATTACACAAGGTCCAGCAATTAAAAAAATCTTGTCATTACCAATTGTAATTTTATCAGTAATTTTTACTTTTTTCACTTTATTTATCAGCATAATTCTTATCCTTTCTAAATATTTTTCTTATGTTTTATTTTATCATAATATTACTTTTTTTGCTAATTTTTTTCTAAAAAAACTAAAATATTCCTTTTGATAAAAGAGATAAATTATGTTATACTTTGAGTGAAATAATAACGATTAAAATAAAAATTAATATTTAAATAAAAAATGGGAGAAAAATATGGATAGGGTAGCTTTAATTATGGCAGGAGGAAGTGGAACAAGATTTTGGCCGCTGTCTACAAATGAGAAACCGAAGCAGTTTTTAGATTTAGTATCGGAAAAAACAATGATAAGGGAAACTATTGACAGGATAAAGGATTTAATTTCTGTAGAAAAAATATTTATTTCTACAAATATTAAGTATTTTGATATAATAAAAAAAGAATTACCTGAAATTTCAGATAGAAATATTATTTTTGAGCCAATGGCGAGGGACACTGCGGCTTGTATTGGATATGCTGCCTGTATTATTAAAAAAATTTATAAAGACAGTGTAATGGCTGTTTTACCGTCAGACCACTTGATAAAAAAGGAAAAAGAATTTTTAGAAAGTCTGGAATTTGCATTTTTAGAAGCTGAAAAAAATAAAATAGTTACGCTTGGAATTAAACCCACTTATGCAGAAACTGGATATGGATATATTGAGTATGTGGACAATAGAAAAAAAGGGAAATATGAGAAAAAAACTATAGCTGAAAAAACATTTAAATCCTATAGAGTAAAAAGATTCAGAGAAAAGCCGAATAAGGAGCTTGCTGAAAAATATATAGAACAAGGAAATTATCTTTGGAATAGTGGAATGTTTGTATGGAAAACAGAATTTATTTTGCAGGAAATAAAAAAACATATGGAAACTCATAAACTTGTTTTGGAAAATATTGAAGAATTATTGGAAAATGTGGATTTATGTGAAATTTATGGAGAGAAATTAAGTAATTTTGTAAAAGATGAATTTGATAAATTTGAAAAAATTTCAATAGATTTTGGAGTTATGGAGCACACAAAGTCAGTAAGTGTAATTCCTGTGGACATTGGCTGGAATGATGTAGGAAATTTTAAGTCACTTGAGGACATATTCCCAAAAGATGAAGATAGAAATGTTGTACAGGCTGAAAATTTTGAAAAATTTGAATCTGAAGGAAACATTGTGATTAATAAGGAAAATGATAAAATTATTGCTGCAATTGGACTTGAAAATATTGTAATTGTAAATACAAAAGACGCATTACTCGTGTGCCATAAAGATAAAAGTCAAGAAGTTAAGAAAATTTTAAATAAAATAGAGTTGAAAAATAAATAAAAAATGTAGGGAGAAAAAATGCAAATTGATATTATAAAGGAAGCTAAAAGTGTATTTGATATTGAAATCACAGAATTGGAAAAATTAAAGAACAGAATTGGAGATAGTTTTCAAAAATTAGTTAATACAATTATGGAACTTAAAAATAATAAAGTTGTTGTAACTGGAATAGGAAAGTCTGGGATAATTGGAGAAAAAATTGCTGCTACTCTTGCTTCAACAGGGACAACAGCAGTATTTTTGAATGCCGCTGAAGCATTGCATGGTGATTTGGGAATAATAAGTAATGGAGATGTGGTGATTGCCATATCAAATAGCGGAAATTCTGATGAAATTTTGAGTATTTTGTCCCCAATAAGAAAAATTGGTGGAAAAATAGTTGGCTTTACTGGAAATCCTAATTCTACATTGGGAAAATATGCTGATATAACAATTAATGTTGGAGTGGAAAAAGAAGCATGTCCGCTGGGACAGGCGCCAATGAGTTCAACTACATCTACTCTTGTAACTGGAGATGCTCTGGCTGTATGCCTTATGAAACTAAAGAATTTTTCAGAAAGTGATTTTGCCAAATATCATCCTGGCGGAAGTCTTGGAAAGCGATTGTTATTACATGTTTCAGACCTTATGCACATTGGGGAAGAACTGCCTGTAGTAAAAAAAGATGAAAAAATTGAAAATGTGTTAATGACACTTACTAAGAAAAAACTGGGAGCTGTATGTATTTCTGATACAGGTTTTGGAAATGGAAAGTTGCTTGGAATTATAACCGAAGGGGATATTCGGCGTGCATTGGAGCATAAGGAGAAATTCTTTGACTATAAAGCTTCAGATATAATGATTTCTACACCAGTAACGATTGAGAAGGATGCTATGGCACTTGATGCGCTTCATTTGATGGAAAATAGAAAAAGCCAGATTAGTGTTCTACCAGTTGTAGAAAATGGGAATGTTGTAGGGCTTATAAGAGTTCACGATTTAATAGGATTAAGATAAGAAGGGGAATTATATTTGAATGGATAATAAAAATTTACTGAAGGGAACTATGGTTTATTCCTTAATGAATTTAGTCACAAAAATGGGATCATTTATATTTTTGCCCATAATTACTAGACTGTTGACACAGGAAGAATTTGGGATTGTTGGAACTCTGGCTCCGATTACTTCATTGTTTACAGTAATTTTAGGTTTGGGACTATATAATGCCCAGATGAAAAAATATGTTGACTTGAAGGAAAATGAAGATGAATTTGGAAGCTACATGTTTTCTTCAACTTTAATAATAGTAGTTTTTAATGTAGTGACATATATTTTTTTATTTACTCCGCCAGCCCAGAAACTATTTTCATACATTGTCGATTTAAGCAAGGTGAGCTACTATCCGCTAATAATCGTCAGTATTTTGATTGCCACATCAAACGCCTTTAACAATCTTGCAGTAACTTTATTTAGAATGAAAAGAATGTACATGAAAGTTGCAATAGGAAGTGTAGTAAGTCTTTTTACCACATATATTCTGGCAATTTACTTTATACAGTATCTAAAATGGGGAGTTTTTGGAAATCAATTTGCAAATTTAATAGCATTATTAATAGTATTTCTGTTTTATTTCAAGGATTATTTTGGGAAATTCAGGTTCAAGCTGAATTTAGATTATGTGAAATATTCTCTTAGAAATGGATTGCCACTGATTTTTATTGAGCTTACGGATCAAGTGGTAAATTTAAGTGACAGGCTTGTTTTGGCAAAATTTGTTTCACTTGCTGTAGTTGGAGGATATACGCTTGCATTTACTGGTGGAAGGGTTTTATCGGTTATTACGGGTTCTTTTGTAAACAGCTGGACACCAGAATTTTATGAGGCAATGAAGGAAGATAGGACAAATCCGAGAATAACACGAAGCGTGGAAAACTTTATTGCAATTATTTCCTTTGCGTGCGTAATTGCACAGTTGTTTGCTCCAGAAGGTATAAAGCTGATATTTCCAAAAAGTTATTATCAGGCGATAAATTATATGCCTTTAATTCTAGCTGGAATTGTTGTTCAGGCACTATTTTGCCTTGATTATTTTTTTCATTTTCACGAAGACAGCATATACATTTTTTATTTTACAATGTTTGCAATGATATTTAATTTAGTTGGAAATATAATTTTTATACCGAAATTTCCAGAAATTGGGCCTATTATTGCGGCGTGGACAACGTTACTTGCCTTTTTATTTAGAGCGATAATGGAAATGATAATTATAAGGAAAAAATATAAGATTTCGTTTAATTATAAAAAATTATTTTTATATTTCATCATTATTGTAAATCCTGTGATATTCTATTTATCAAATGATCAGCTTTCGTGGATGAAATTTGGATTGAAAATAGTTTATTTGGCGATAGTGACAAAATTGCTTGTAAATAGGGAAGTTTATGCTAAAATTACAAATCTTGTGAATGGAATAAAAAGAAAAATTTTAAAATAATTGTTAAAATTTAGAAAAAATGAAAGGAGGAAAATGAAATTTACGGTTTTTACACCTACTTTTAACCGAAAGGAACTACTTGAAAAATTGTACAAATCGCTGCAAAAACAGACTTATACCGACTTTGAGTGGCTTATTGTAGATGATGGCTCAACTGATGGAACTGGAGAAAAAGTAAAAGAATTTCTTGAGGAAAGTAAACTTGATATAAAATATTTTTATAAGGAAAATGGCGGAAAACAGAGAGCTTATAATTTTGCAACGGATAAGGCAAATGGAGAGCTTTTTATTTGTCTTGATTCAGACGATGAATATGTGGAAAATGGGTTTGAAACGATTTTAAAATATTGGGAAAAGTATGAGAAAGATGCCAATATTGCGGGAATGGGCTATTTATCAATGTATCCAGATGGAGAAATTATTGGCTCAAGTTTTCCAGAAAAAGAGATGATTTCAACACAGTTTGATATTTACAATAAATACGGAGTTAAGGGCGATAAAGGGCTTATGTTTCGGACTGAAATTATAAAAAAATATAAATTTCCAGTTTTTGATGAGGAAAAATTTATTACAGAAGCTGTTATATATAACAGAATTTGTGAAAAATATAAGATGGTTTATGTAAATGAGAAAATCGAGATAAAGGAATATCAGGAAGATGGATTGACAGCAAAATACAATAATTTACTGCTGCGAAATCCGAAAGGACAGGCTCTTTATCATAATGAAATCAATACCCAAAATTTGTCTTTTAAGCAGAAAGTTCTAAATAATGCTGTTTATTACAAATTTTGCAGGGCAGCAGGATATAAATTTGGAAAAATATTTAAAGAAAATAAAAATAAATTGTTTTTAATTTTTGCTTTAGGAATTGGGGAATATATGTGGCAAAAAGAGAAAAATAAAAAATAAGATTTCGAGTTTGGAAATGGAAGAATTAGGAATTTTAGGAAAGAGAAAAAATATGAAATGAACAAAAAATTAGATGATAAAAAGGTAGTAGTTGGAATGAGTGGCGGCATAGACAGTTCTGTCGCTGCTCTTTTATTGAAACAGCAAGGCTATGAAGTGATTGGAGTTACTTTGAAGCATTTACCTGACGAACTTTCAGAAAATCCAGGAAAGACCTGCTGCTCACTGGATGATATAAATGATGCGAGATACACTTGCTACAATTTAGGTATTCCACATTATGTCCTAAATGTCGTGGAAGAATTTAAAAAAGATGTAATGGAATATTTTATAAAAATGTACAATGCAGGAAAAACTCCTTCGCCTTGTGTAATTTGCGATGAAAAGGTAAAAATAAAAAAACTCGTAGAATTTGCTGATAAAATGGGAATAAAATACATTTCGACAGGGCATTATTCAAAAGTTAGCGAGAATAATATGCTTTTATGGGATAAAAATAACCGAAAAGATCAGACTTATATGCTTTATCGGCTGGATAAGGATATTGTGGAAAGGTTTTTATTTCCACTTGCAGAATACGAAAAATCAGAAGTTCGTGAAATTGCAAGACAAAATGGTATTCATACCCATAACAAGCCTGACAGCCAAGGAATCTGCTTTGCTCCCAACGGATATATTCCATTTTTGAAAAAAGTGCTTGGAAATGATGTGAAAAAGGGAAATTTTGTGGATAAAAATGGTAAAATTATTGGAGAACACATAGGTTATCAGTTTTACACGATTGGGCAGCGGCGTGGACTGGGGCTTAATTTAGGAAAGCCGTTTTTCGTGCTGGAGCTTCGACCTGAAACAAATGAAGTTGTTGTGGGGGATTTTGAAGAATTGTTAATAAAAGAAATTGAAGTGATAAATTATAAATTTCATTACAGTTTAGAAAATATAATTGGGAAAAAATTAACTGCACGTCCAAGATTTTCTTCAAAAGGACTGACTGGGGAGCTGAAAATTTTGAAAAATGAAGAAAGTAATGAAAATAGGATAATTTTTGAATTTGACGAAAAAACTCATGAAAATTCAGAAGGGCAACATATTGTATTTTATTTAAATGATGAAATTGTTGGAGGTGGGGAAATAAAGCTGTTACTGAAATAAAAAAAGAAAAAAACTCATTAAATTGGGTCATTTTCTTTTTTTTATTTTGATTATTTTCTGTCAGAAAGCCTTTTCCCGCGATTATCTATCAGTGCCTCAGCTCCACCTGCTTCATATTTTTTTACCCAAGAATAAATTTGCTGATAAGAAATATCAAATTTTTGGGTAGTTAAATTATAATCATAATCATGTTTTTGACAAAAAGTCACAGCTTCAATTTTTGATTCGACAGATTTTCTTATATGTTTTTTAAATATTTTGTAATTTCCGTTCTCATCTACACTTTTTTTATAGTCCCTAATCCAGTAATTTAACACACTTACAGAAGTTATACCGTATTTTTTACAAATTTCAAAAAGGGAACCTTCATTGTTCAAATAACTTTTTACTGCTTTTATTCTAGTTTCACGAGTATAATGTTTATTTTTTTCATCAACCATTATACTTTTTTCTCCAAGTTCAAGATATTTTTTTTTCCAAGTCATTAATGAAGATTTTGCAACATCGTATTCTTTTGCTAAATTTTGTATAGTTTCCTTACCTTTTAGTATTTTCTTTACAAGTTCTATTCTTAACTCATTAGATATTTTTGATTTTCTGCCCATTAAATTTCCCTTTCTTTAAAAAAATGTATTTTATATTGCTTATTTCTTAAACTAAATAGTAGACTGCTAGAAAGTGCGAAACACTTCCCAAAATAACAAAAATATGCCAAATCATATGATTAAATTTACATATTTTCCAAGAGTAAAAAATTGTTCCAAGCGAATACAAAACTCCACCTGCGATTAAATAAACCAATGAAACACGATTTATGTTATTTATTAAGTCACCCCACGCAAATACAATCATCCATCCCATTATTAGATAAAGCAATGTTGATAATAATTTGAATTTTCCTGTAAAAAATGCTTTAAATGCAATTCCTAAAAAACATACCGTCCATTGAATTATTAAAACAATTTTATTTGTTGGCGGATTGACAACAAGATATAAAAAAGGAGTATATGAAGCGGCAATTAAAATATAAATTGCAGAATGATCGAAAATCTCAAAAATCATTTTAGCTGTTCCAGGCTTTAATCCGTGATAGATTGAAGACATTGTATAAAGAACAATAAGTCCGCTTCCAAATGCCATAAATGATATAATTGTTCCAATATCACGTGTCCAGCTTGCACGGATAATTAAAATAATGAAAGCAATAATGGCAAGTCCAGCACCTACAGTATGGCTAACAAAATTTGCAATTTCTTCTCCACGTGAAAAATCTTCAGCTTGTTTATGTATTTTAGCCAATAATTGTTTATTTCTATTTTTTGTTTTTTTACTCATAATTTTCCTTTCAAATATATTTAAATTCTTTCAAAATCAATGCAGAATTTAAATAACACAGTAACAATTCCTAAACTCAGTTTACTATACAGAAATATTTTTTACAAAAATCTAATATTTCTAGATATTTTTATAAATTTATTTAAACATAAATATTAAACTAATTTTAAAACACTAAATCTGTTATAATGATAGCATATTAAAATTTAATAATATATTTTATTTTTCTTATAAATTTATTTCATTTGACTATTTATCACAATAATTCATTTTTTAGATTAAAAAAATTTTAATTATTTTCTAAAAATATCACCTGTTATAATACTCTAGAATATTATAACAATTATTTTAATTATATTCAACTCTAAATTCAAGTATAGTTTATTATTAAAAATAAAATATATAAACTTTTGCTTTATTTATAAGGATTTAAGATAGAGTGAATAAAAGTTTGACACAGAAATATTTTTATAGTAAAATACTTTTATTATATAAAATATAAGAAAGAGGGCAAAAAATGTTTAAATATCTTATCAATGGCGGAATATTTATGTGGGTAATTTTATTTGCTTCAATATGTGGACTTGCCATTATTCTTGAAAAAACCTATACATTTCTTACAAAGGAAAAAAAATTGACGGAAAATGAAAAAAATAAACTTTATAAATCACTTAGGACGGGAAACAGAGAAGAAATTTTAAGACTTTGCAAAGATAAAACTGATTCGGTTTCCAAAAGTGTGACAAAAATTGTTTCCAATATGGATATTAACTTTGCTGAACTTGATAATTCTCATAGACAAGTTATTGAAGGTATTATAAGCGAAAGTATTTTAGAGCAGACTACAGAGCTTGAAAAAGGTATGAGCCTATTAGGAACTGTTGTAAATGCAGCACCGCAATTGGGACTTTTGGGAACTGTTACAGGGATGATTACAGCATTTTCAGCACTTACTCGAAATGGCGAAAGTACTGCAAGAATTGTTGCTAGTGGAATTTCAGAAGCACTTTACACAACTGCATTTGGATTAATTGTAGCGATACCAGCATTAGTTTTTTATAATTATTTTAATAGGCAGATTGATATAATTGTGGCTGAAATGGAAAGGGCAGCTTTACAGTTTTTGAGCAGAGTAAAAGATTAATTCTAAAATGTAAATTAATTTTATAAAAATTTAGGAGAAAAGTATGAAATTTTCTAAAAGACGAAGAAGGCAAAATGTGGATATTTCAATGTTAAATTTAATTGATGTGATTTTTATGTTACTAATATTTTTTATGATAGCAACCACATTTAATAATTATTCACAATTTCAATTATCAGTTCCTAAGACGTCTACAAAGCTGGAACAGAAGGAAAATACTAAAATTGAAGTAATTTTTAATAAAGATAAAAAATATTTTTTGAAGATAAATGATAATATTCAGGAGGTTTCAAAGGAAAATATTTCTTCTGAGTTTTCAAAATTACCAAAAGAAGTATTAAAAAATATAACTTTGACAGCGGATGAGCATTTGGAATATAAGGATATTGTAGATACGATGAGCATTTTAAAAAATATGAATATTGAAAATATAAGTTTAAATATTCAAAATAAGAATTAAAACTACAAAAAATTAAATATGTATAAGTTATGAATGGATGTGAAAAATGAAATATTACATAATTTCAGCTGCAATAAACTTTGGAATACTTCTTATTCCTATTGCAACTCCAGTTTTAAAACAGAAACTTGAAGAAAAAAAAGAAAAGCAGACTATTGTTGTTGACTTAAAAAACAGCATTTTGGAAGAAAATAAGACAAAAAGCACAGTTGATACGGATAGTAATGAGGAAAGTAACGGAACGGCTGGATTACAAAAGGGAAATCCACAAAATAAAAACAATGCAATTTCCGAAACTCAAAACATAGAACCAAGTAAACAGCCTAAAAATCCAAAACAGCCCAAACTTTCACCAGAACAACCAATACAGCCAAAACAACCACAGCAACCAGCACCACAACCTCCCAAAGTTCCTCAAAACACCCCACCAAAAGAACAACCAAAACCTACATCACGCCCAATTATCCCCCCAGTTACCTCCACCCCTAAAACTGCCACACAACCAGTAATTTCACAATCCACAGGAAATTCTGCCAGTACAAAACCAGTACAAAACACCATAACTGCTTCAAACTCCACTATTTCCAACAATTCTGGACATAAAAACACTCCTTCAAATTCAGGAACTTCACATGGAAACAAAAATGGAAATACTACCAACGGAAGCTCTACAGGTAGCAAAAATGGAAATGGAACAGGAACAAGCGGAAATTCAACTAGTTCTGGAAATGGAAATGATAAAAAATCTGGAAGCACACGAGGAGGTGGATGTCGACGTGGCGTAGATTTTTCTGTTTCTTACAACAGCCATCTGGAAGTACCAACTGCAAATCAACGGTTAAAACGAAAAGAAACCATTGTTGCTACAATCAGATTTACCCGTGGTGGCTCTGTCGCTATCCAGTCTGTTACAGGAGGAAACAGTCAGTCTCAAGCTGCTGCAAGAAGAGCGGCTAGTAATGTACACGTAAGTTTTTTAACAGACAACTGTTCTTCTGGAATAGTTACATTGCAATTTAATATTAATTAAAATTTCTTACAAAAAATAAATAGAAAAAATTTTGAATTTGTGTTACACTTTAAAAGTAAAAAAATTTTAATAAAAAAGAGGAAAAAAATATGGAAAAAAGAACTGAAAAATTATCAAGAATTTTAAATGAACTGAATATTGATGGATTATTTATTACAGATTTGTATAACCTTCGATATTTTACTGGGTTTACTGGGACAACTGGAGTTGCTCTTGCGACAAAAAATGGAAATTTTTTCTTTTCGGATTTTAGATACAAGACACAGGCTACTAAACAAGTTAGTGAAATGGGATTTGAATTTGTAGAAGTCTCACGTGGCTCACTTCAGACAGTTGGAGAATATATAAAAAAATTTGGGCTAAAAAATGTGGGATTTGAGGATGTGAATGTGGCATTTTCTCTTTATCAAACGATAAAAGACATTTTCAAAGTGGAATTAGTACCAGTTGGAAATAAACTTGTAATGGAAAGAATGGTAAAATCAGAAGAAGAAATTGCACTTATTAAAAAGGCTGTGGAAATCAGTGATGTGGCATTTTCAGAGGCTTTAAAAATTATAAAGGAAGGTGTTTCTGAAAAGGAAGTTTCTTCATATATGGAATACATTCAAAGAAAACTAGGTGCTGATGACCGTTCATTTACTACAATTTTTGCCAGCGGATACCGTTCAGCTATGCCGCACGGAGTAGCTTCTGACAAAAAAATTCAAAAGGAAGAATTTATTACAATGGATTTTGGGGCATATTATGAAGGATATGTGTCAGATATGACAAGAACTGTTTATTATGGAGACAATATTTCTGATAGACATGTAGAAATTTATAATACTGTTCTAGAAGCACAAATATTGGGTGTAAATACTATAAAAGAAGGCATTATGTCAGATGATGTTGACAAAGTTGTTAGAAACTTTTTAACTGAAAAAGGATACGGCGAGTATTTTGGACATGGACTGGGACACGGAATCGGTGCTGAAATTCACGAATTACCTTACTTATCAAGTGCTTCACATATTGAACTAAAAGAAAACATGGTTGTAACTTCTGAACCAGGACTTTATTTTGATGGATGGGGCGGAGTTAGAATTGAAGATGATGTTGTAGTTAAAAAGAATGGAAGTGAAGCATTGAATAAGAGTAATAAAGAATTAATTATTTTACATTAATGAATAACAAATATCTATAACAAGGGGTCTTGATCCCTTAAAAAACACAATATATATGAAAATAGGGAATGTCCCATAATTTGAGGCACTCCCTTGTTTTTTTAAGAATACATTTTTTTAAATAACGTTGGACATACTTCCTTCATGCTGTTTGGAAATTGTGTACACCAATGAAATATTATTTTTGGATATTTTTTATTAATATATCCTATTTTTCGTTTGTAATTGTTCAATTTTTTATTGTAGCTATCAATAAAATCATCTTGAAAAATAGTTTTATTGTTAATTTTGTAATTTTCTTTATTCAAGATATTGTGCGAATAATTTTTTCTGGAAAAGGCGTAAGCTGGAATAAAAGCAAAATTCTCATTTTCAAAATAATTTGTCAAAAGTTTTTTTTCAAAAGATATGTTTATATATTTTGCTAAATTATCCTGATTTTTTATAATTGAATAATATATTTTTTCCCCTTGCGAAATTAGCCAAAGCCGAAAAAAATCAAAGCTCCAGCTCGCTGTGTCGCCGTTCACAAGATACGAGGCACACCACAACTTTTCATTATAACTTTCACGCATCAGCTCGGTTGTAATTATTTCAAAATCAAAAATTTCTTCATCTGTTTTTTTTGATAAAATATTTATTAGATAATCTACAAATTCATTATTATTTTTAGCATTTTCATGTGATATAGAAATATATTTCCAAAAATCTTTTCTTTTCATTTTGAGTTTTGGAACAATATTTTTCATAACCATTTTTTTTACACGCCCTTTCTTTTTTAGATTTATATTTTTAACTTATTTAATAGAATAAGTCTAGTTTTTAAAATGATTTTTTATTATATTAACTATACATCTAAGTTTTGGCTAACAAATGCAATAAATATAACCGCAATTTTATTATTTTGCTTATTTCGAAAAAATAATCCTCCATCAGAATAAGGTGCATCGTGTTTTTTAAATTTACCCGTACTTCCCTGATTCATATGAATATCGTGTAATCCTTTTCCATTTGCATAAAGACGTCCAAATGCAAATACTTCATAATCATCATTATTAATAGCTTTCATGACATATTTTTCAATAATTTCCGTGAGAAAAATATTTTTTTCATCAAAGCCTTTCATTTGAATCATTTTTTCATGTGGAAATAATTTCATTTTTATATAATCTAAATGCAAATTTTCGTTACATTCTGTAATTCCAACTTTTTGTAACAGCATTTCCTGAATAATGTCTTTTTGGGAATTGTAATTTTTTGTATAGTAGACTTTTAAATTTGAAGAAATAATTTCATTTTTCTTTGCATAAATACTCCCAATATTAACTGCCAAATCGTACTTTTTTCCGTTGTTATCTGTTGCTACAATATGATAATGTGCCCTTTTATCAAAATCATACCATTTATCTATAATTTTTCCTCTAAACATCACATATTTTTCCATATTATCCTCTTTTTACTATACATTCAAACTTCTTTTAAATCTATCATTTGAATAAAATAGTTATAGTTTCTAAATTTAATTCTAAAGTAGTTTTATTATGAAATCATTTTAAAATTTAACTTAAATTCCAATATTATTTAATTTCTCATTATAAGTATAACATATTTTTTATAAAAGAAAAGGGATTGGAAATTTTATTAAAAATTTTTTTAAAATTATAAACAAAAAAATAATCGCTGTATTTTACAACAACGATTATTTAAAAAATGATTCCGTAAATAAATTTATATTAAATATAACAATCAATGTTACTAATATAAAGTTTATTTTTTTGATATTTTCATCTTTTCTTTGTTTAATCAAATCTTCCTGTTCCTTAATATTAACAACAATACTTGAAACTTATTTGACTAAATATTTTTTACCAATCTTTAGTTAATTCTAAATAAAAATTTAGTTTTTCATTATTACACTCCCTCTGTTGTTTCTTGCCAGTTAGAACTTACTGAATATACTAAAATTTGTTTATCTATCTGTTTCAAAAATAAATTACCATATCCTTTCTTACTTATTCAAATTTACTATCAACACAATGATGAGTAAATCCTTTTTTTGATTTTGTGTACACTCAATCTAGTTCTTACATTTTTTCTAATAAATAATCATAAATTTCTTGTATTTCTTTTGAATGTTCATCACTTTCATAAAAACTTGCTAAAGCATAATAATTTTCTGAGAATTTTTTTAATTTTAAAATTAATCCTTTTTTATCCTTTAATGTCTGTACATCTTTATTAACATTTATAATTTTATAATCTTTTCTATCACTTCCATTAAATATTTTTTCTATGTCTCTTTTATCATAACTTTGAGAGACTCTTAAATCCTCTATTACAAAAAAGCCTATTTTCTTTTCTTCATCATATAGATAATAACCATCTTTTATTTTTTTTAATATAAAGCTTTTAGGAAGATTAACATTAAAAGTTTCATTATTTCCAGCTTTTACCATTACAGTTTCTCTTTTCTTTAATGACTCAAAATAACTTTTAAATTCTAGAAAATTTTCTTTTGCAAAGATTTCCACTCCCTCAATTCCATTTTTTTTTGGTGATGGAGTACACCCGTATTGTTCACATATCCCCCAGCCTACCATTGTAGTTAAACAAGAATTTAATCCAAATATTAACATTACAAACAATAAAGTATATTTTAATTTCCTCATTCTATTTACCAATCCTTTCTCTTAAATTTTTTAAAACATCTTCTAAATTGTTGTTATTATTTTGTTGCAAATTATTTTTTCTTTCAAAATTTTGAATTTCTGTTCCACTTCTTTCTAATGAAGGATTTCTAGGATCTGTATTTCTCAATTCTTCTTTTAAAACATTGTTTCTTTGTTCTACTAAATCTTTATCGTAGTCTGGCATTCACTCTTGGAACATTCATAAGCATATCTTTTACATTTTTCTTTCTTTTTTATTTTTTTCATATTCATTTAGACTTAAAATCTTATTTTACTATATATTTTGTTATTATATCATATTTCTACATATTCGTACATTCTAGCCTTTAATTTTTCAAATCTTTTATTATGTGTTTATTTTTTCGATGTCGTGTGAAACAATTCTATACAGGCATGAAATAATTCTCTTTTCTACTGTAAAAAATGCTCATTCCTTTTGCCGCACAATTTCTTAAATTTCGCAATTTCATAAAAAGAGCCACAAACCACTATCGCCTTATACCGACTATTCTTTTGCAAAACCATCTGTTTTGCTTGATTATAGGCATCTAAAATATTGTCTTCAAAGATAATATTATTTGTCAAAATATTTGAATTTTCTAGATTTTTCTTTATTTCGTTGGCAGAAAGTCCGTAAGTAACCTCTTTTAGAGAAGTTATAAAAATTTTGTAATTTTTTTCCAAAATTTTCTCAAAAATATTCGCAATGTCCTTTGTTCCAAGTATCGAAAGAATAAAAATTACTTCATCATTTTTAAAAAGTTCATTCAAATTTTCTACAAGGACTCTTACAGAATCATGATTATGAGCTACATCCAGTATTGTAATTGGTTTTGGTGAAAAAATCTCAAACCGCCCAGCCAGCGAAATTTCATCAAGTCCTTTCTGAATAATTTCATCGCTGATACCATAAATTTTAGCAATTTCATAAGCAATCAAAAAATTATTTGCCTGAAATTTTCCAAAAAGTGGCAATATAAATGTTTTTTCCAAATTATGTTTATTTTTTTTATCTTCAATATTTTCAGATTCGTCTAAATTTTCACTTTCCAAAATCTTCACAATTGTCTTATAATTTTGAGTATCCAGTTCGACTTGTAAATTCTCATACTTTTTCAAGATATTTACTGAATTATCAGTTTCCTTTTTTACAGCATTCTCCAATTCAGGTAAATTTTGAGCATAAATGCATAACTGCCTATTTTTTATAATTCCAGCTTTCCTATCTGCAATTTTGTCAAGGGAATTTCCTAGTAGACTCACATGGTCAAAACTTATGTTTGTTATAACCGCAATAGTTGAATTTACAACATTGGTAGCATCATATCGTCCACCAAGACCAGTTTCCAGAAATATAAAATCAGGATTTTTTTCTTCAAAATAAAGTAATGCCATAAAAGTTGCTATTTCAAAAAAATTTATTTGAAACGAATTTTTTTCCAAAATATCCATAACAACTTCATAATACTTTACAACATCCTCATCAGAAATCATCTTTTTATTTATCAAAATTCTTTCATTAAACTTCAAAATATGTGGTGAAGTAAACTTAGCAACTGAATATCCTCCTGCAAAAAATATATTTTCTAAAAACGTAGCTGTTGAACCTTTCCCATTTGTTCCCGCGATATGAATAATTTTCTTATTTTTACAAGGCTCTCCCAGTAGCTCATAAATCTTTTTCAATTTTTCATTATTTTGATTCAAAGATTCTTTAGTTATCTTTTTGTTAATCGTTCTCATATTAAAAATTTTTTCTAAAACTTCATTTATTTTCATATTTATTTTGATAGTTATTCTCTCCTTTCAATTTGACTATATATTTGACCTTAGATTTATTTAATTTCTATTGATACAATAAAAAATAGATTCAAGAGTATTTTAATTTTAAATTCCCTGAATTTTGGGTAAATAAAAAGACACCAATACAAGTGCCTTTCTGTAAATAGTTATTTTTTCTTAGTTTCTTGGAATTTTGCCCAAACACCAGCTTTTGTTAAAATGCTTTTAACAGTTTCAGTTGGTTGAGCTCCATGTGATAAGTATTTTAAGATTTCTTCCTCTTTTAATACTACTTGTTTTTCTTCTTCAGCAAGTGGATTGAATGTTCCTAAGTAAGCAACTGCTTTTCCATCTCTTCTTGATAAAGCTTCCATAGCTACTATTCTATAAAAAGGAACTTTTTTTCTTCCTAATCTAGTTAATCTTAATTTTAACATTAAATTTTACCTCCATTTATTTAATAACTTGAAAATTTATTATTTTAAGTATGATATGATTATACTAAAAATTTAAAAAGTTGTCAAGTTTTTTTTCTTTACGATAAAGAAACCTCTTATTTGACAATATGGCATGAGATATCATTTCCGTCCTGATTAAGTATGGCATTGTTTCCCTTTATATGAATCTCATTTTTTCCATCGCTGTATCGTAAGCCACTTGCAGAAACAACTTGATCTAATTGAAAACTGGAATTTGATAGTTTATCAATAAGTTGAATTTTATCTGCTGTAATATAGAGTACGATAAATTCTTTTCCATTACAGTTAAATCTTTGAGAGGCAATTTTTTTCCGGGTATCATTTATTACTGGATATTTTTTTACTTCGTTGCCGCTATTACTATATGAAGTACAGCTCAATAATAATATGCTGCCAAATATTGTTATTAATTTTTTAGTTAATTTTATCATCGATATACCTACTTTTTATTTGATAATAATTTTATGATGTCTGACTCTAAATTTAAGCATTATGAGCTCTTACTCCATATTTAAAATACTTTCTCCAATAAGGACTTTTAAGAGAAGATATGACAACTCCTTTTGAAGATGAAGCATTTATAAATAAAGAGTTTCCAACATAGACAGCTGTATGGTTTATTCTGTTTTCAGGCTTGAAGTAAACAATATCTCCTGATTTTAAATCTTTAGCTGCAACTCTTCGTCCTTTTTTTATTTGCTGAGTTGAAACTCTTGGTAATTCTTGGTTAAAAGTTTCACGGTAAACTCTACGTGTTAAGGCTGAACAGTCGATACCGTCTTTTGAATCTCCGCCTAATCTGTACTTTGTACCTTTCCATTTACTGTATGAAGTTAAAAGTTTTTTTTCTATTTTGACTCTACGTTTTTCTTGAGCTGAACCTGAAGTCATTACTTTAGTGTGCTTTTGTCTTAATTCTGACATTTTAGTTTCAAGAAGAGGGCTTGTGTTTTTTGATGGGATACTGTAAATCCCTGTATTTTTTCCACTATTGCTTGTTTTAGTGCTTGAATTTTTATTTGGAGTGTGGTTACTGCTTACCTTTTTACTTTTTGTGGTCTTTGCCTGCAGATTTGAACCTACAAAGGCAGATACTACACAGACAGCTGTTATGAACTTATTTTTTCTCATATATTTTTTTTATTCCTTTCAAAATTTATTTTATTGTCATAGCAGAGCTATTTAAAACTCAAACATTTATGTATTTATGTAATTTTTATCAGTTTGATTTTATTTATTTGAGTATTTTTCAATATGATAATTGTATCATTTATTTAAAAAAAAGTAAATTGATTATTTTTGGCAGAACAAAAAATGTAAGGTTAGCTTATAATCAATTGCCTATATTTATTAACTTAGCTGAGGAATTTTAATAAAAAAAGTGCCATTTATCTTATAACGGATATTTTTTTCATTCTAGATAAAAAATATGAGTTACAAGTAAATAGCACAAAATATTAGAATATTACATTTCTTTAAATGTCAATGTTTTTCCATCGTCTGTCGTAAAAGTCAAACGATTATTATCTAATTTAATTTTTTTTGAATTTTGTAAAATATTTAAATACTGGCTTTCAAGTTTCATAAATTTATCTGGTCCTGCCATTTTTGTAGAGCCGATAGGTCCAATCATAATAATATCTGATGCCATTATATAATTTGAAAAATAGTTGTTTACTCCTGAATCACCATGTATTCTGTCTTCTGAAAAATTAAGTGTAATTCTTGTTTCATTTGTTGTCAATATTTTTCTCATCTTTCTGTCAGAAATATCAATAAGTTTCCAGCTAGTATTCAATAATCTTTTTTTCAAATTTAAAAGAGAAAGTGAATCTTTGTCTTTCTGATTAACTGTATTTGGATTTTTGAAAGTCCAAATATCTCCATCCTTGTTAGTTAAAGTTAAAGTATCCTTACTGTACTTAATTACAGGGTTGGATTGCAGAATATCAAAGAAATCCTGTTCGAGATTCATTAAATCTAAAGAACCTCCCATCAAAGTTGAAGTTACTCTGGTAGAAAGAGTAGAATTTCTGTTAATTTTATAATTTCCTGAATATCCGTTAATTCCACCAGAACCATTAATCTTATTTTTTGAAAAATTAATCGTAACATTTGTGTTTTCTGAAATATAAGACTTCCACCCATTTTTATTAATTTGAGTTAATTTCCATGAAGTTCCATTTAAATTTGAAAGAGGAAGTGAATCCTTGTCGTTCTGATTAATTGTATTCGGATTTTTAAAAGTCCAAATATCTCCAGCCCTGTTAGTTAAAGTTAAAGTATCATTGTTGTACTTAATTATAGGGTTGGATTGCAGAATATCAAAGAAATCTTGTTCGAGGTTCATTAGCTCTTGAGAACCTCCTATCAAAGTTGAAGTTACTGTAGCAGAAAGAGTGGAATTCCTGTTTAATTTATAACTTCCTGAATATCCGTTAGTTCCTCCAAATCCGTTGATATTGTATTTTAAGAAATTAATTGTAACATTTGCTTTTTCTGGAATACGGGAATTCCGTCCATTTTTCCTGATTTCTGTCAATTTCCACGAAGTTCCATTCAAATTAGTGCTAACAGCGACTCTTTTCACAGCTGCATTTAAAAAACCACAGCATAAAAGAAGCATTGTAAAAATTCCAACTAAAAAAAATCTTTTTTTCATTTTAAAAACCTCTTTTCATTATTTTTTTCTCTTTTCCTTTGTTAATTAAATACTATCATATTTTCATTAAAGAATTATGAGAATTTTTAAAATTATTTATTTTTTATTTTTATTAATTGCATAGTAAAATCACCTTAAAACCGAACTCAAAAGCTATGACTATTTTACTCAAACCCTAAATTTATATAATTTTTAATAGTTCTATTTTAAATGGGTTCGAGTATACAATTAATAAAAAACCTGCAGGTTATAATTTCCTGCAGATTTTCGGAGGCATAAAATGGCAATTTGTCATCTATTTGCTAAAGATTAGGTATAAAACCACAACCATAACAACGAAAACAACAATATCACCATTTATCATTATCTTTCACCTCCCTCCATATCAAACTTGAGGCGGTGAACCTCAAAATATTATAACACAAAAAAATACCCCAATCAAATAATAATAGATAAGGGCATTTTTTTCACCTGTTTAGTTTGATATGGATGATGTCCATTGTTTTCATTAATAATTATAACACAAATTTTTCATTTTTTCAATCATATAATATTTATTTTTTTATAAATTTATGATAAATCCAGTCTACTATAATGGCAATTGCATTATCCCCAGATACATTTGCGGCTGTTCCAAAGCTGTCCTGCGTTATATAAAGTGCGATTAGCAGTGAAGCTAGTGGACTGTTTGAAGCGATTCCAACCATTCCTAGAAATGGAAGTGCTGACATTATTGCTCCTCCAGGTGCTCCGGGTGCAGCTACCATTGCGACTCCTAGAACTAATATGAATGGAAAGATTGTCGAAATTCCGTAAGACATATTGTTCATCATAAGCACAGTAACAACACAACTTGTGATAGTAATAATGCTTCCTGCCAAGTGGATTGTGGCACAAAGCGGGACTACAAATTCACGAATTTCAGGAGATATTCCATTTCGTTTTGCACATTCCAGATTTATTGGGATTGTGGCTGCTGAAGATTGCGTTCCAAGTGCTGTAAAATAGCCAGGAATTTGATTTTTTAAACAAGTAAACGGATTTTTTCCTGAAAGTCCTCCAGCGAATGTGAATAAGGCTGAAACATATAAAACATGTAAAATTACTACACAGACAAATACTTTTAGGAAAATTGAAAGTGTTGCAAACATTTGTCCACTGTAAGTCATATTCATAAATGTTCCAAAAATGTAAATCGGAAGTAGTGGAATAACTGAAGTACTTAGTAATTTTGTAATAATTTTTGAAAATTCACGAAAAAGGTTGTAAGTAGTCTGCCCTTCTCCTCTATTTCTAAGCCAGCTAATTGAAAGTCCCATTATAAAGGCAAATACAATTGCTGAAGTTACGTCAAACATTGGTGCAAGCGGAATTTCAAAGTAAGGTGTCAAAAGATTTTTTTCAGGATTCTCTACCGCTGCAAATGAGGCAAAATTAAGAATTTTTGGAAAAATATTGGTTGCCATAAGATAAGCCAAACTTCCTGCAATAATTGTAGAAAGGTAGGCTATTAAAGTCGTAATCCCAAGTAATTTTCCTGCTCCTTGACGTAAATCTGAAATTCCTGTCACAACAAATCCGATTATCATAAACGGAATGACAAAAGATAAATACTTACTAAATAGTGACGAAAAAGTTACAAAAATCCTAATAACAGGACTTGGTAAAATTAATCCTAGCAGGATACCAAGCGTTATTGCGATAATTAAACGTGGCACAAGCCCGATTTTTTTCATAAAATGTTTTCTCTCCTTATAAATTTTTATATAACTAAAATAAATCCCGCAACCCAACCTCAATATTATTAATTAACATATGGTAGTAACATTTACAGTGATTTATACAAATGTAACAATACTGGGATTAATCGTAATTTTTGTAATTTCCCCGCATTACTCCAATTTTTGTAAGATATTTTTCCCCTAATATCCAAAGGTTTATGCTCACCTTAATAATATTTACACCTAAAATTTATTTTTTAAATTATATTTTTTATTCTTCAATCAAATCAATAGTCCAGTTTGCTTGCTGTAATTTTGTATCAGTTTCACGAATTTCCTTAGACAATTTATCTAGCTGTTTTTGCTGCGCTGGAACATTAACCGTACTAAAAACCTTTATTTCTGTTGTGGAATAAAGATTTATCTTTTGGCTTGCAATTTCTATAAATTCACGCAGGATTCCTGCTTTTTGTGAGAGTGTGTCCTTTTTTGCAATTAATTCAACCAATGAAATTCCGTCAATTTTTGAAAGAGTATTTGTTTTGTTTATTTTTATTATTAAATCATTTAATTGAGAAATTAAGCTGTCTAATTCAATTAATAAAAGTTCAGGATTTTCGGTAGGTTCTTCGTGTTCCTGAACTTTAGCATTATTATTAAGTCTTGTTTTTAATTGTGCGATTCTTTTTTGAATATCTGCACGTAAAATAAGAGCTTCAGCAATTTTCATTCTATGATACCTCCGATTTTTAATTTTTTAGTACTTAAAGTATAATAGAAAAATTAGAAAATGTAAAGGAAATTTTTATGTTTTTTATTGTTAAAAATTATATCCAAGATATTTTTTTAACTTGTAAATATTTGTTGTAATGGTTACAAAATTATGTTAAAATTAAAAGAGAAATTTTGGAATACAAAATATTGACTACTAAAATAAAATTTTACAATACAAATATAAAAATGGAGGAAATTATGGAATTATCAAAAGGTAAATTGCTAAATATTTATGAACGAATGCTTAGCATTAGAAATTTTGATTTAAAGGTAAACCAGCTTGTGAAAAGAGGAATGGTGCCTGGAATGACACATTTGTCAGTAGGAGAAGAAGCGGCGAATGTTGGTGCTATTGCAGCGTTGAATGCTGATGATTTGATAACATCTAATCATAGAGGGCATGGGCAAGTTATCGCTAAAGGTATTGACTTGAATGGAATGATGGCTGAAATTATGGGAAAGGCTACTGGAACTTGTAAAGGTAAAGGTGGTTCAATGCACATTGCCGATTTAGAAAGTGGAAACTTAGGAGCAAATGGAATTGTTGGTGGTGGACACGGAATGGCAGTTGGTGCGGCTTATACTCAAAAAGTTAAAAATACTGGAAAAATTGTAGTTTGTTTCTTTGGAGATGGAGCTACTAACGAAGGAAGTTTTCATGAGGCTATGAATTTGGCATCAGTATGGAATGTTCCTGTTATATTTTATTCAATTAATAACGGTTATGGAATCAGTACGTCAATTAATAAAGTTACAAATGTAGAACATTTGTATAAAAGGGCTGTGGCTTATGGAATGCCAGGATATTTTATTGAAGATGGAAATGATGTGCTGTCAGTCTATGAAACTTTTGAAAAGGCTGTGGAGCATGTAAGAGAAGGAAAAGGACCAGTTTTCATTGAAAGTATAACTTACAGATGGTTTGGACATTCTAGTTCAGATCCAGGAAAATATAGAACAAAAGAGGAAGTTGACGGATGGAAGTTAAAAGATCCTAACTTAAAATTCAGAAATTACTTACTTGAAAATAATATTGCAACAGAGGAAGAATTAGTAGAACTTGAACAAAAATCGAAAAAACAGATTGAAGATGCAGTGGAATTTGCAAAAAATAGTCCAGAACCTACGTTGGAATCTGCATTTGAAGATATATTTGCGAATTAGAAAAGGAGATAAAAAATGGAAACAAAGTTGATGTCTGTAAAAGAGGCGATTATTACAGCGATGTCAGAGGAAATGAGAAAAGATGAAAATGTATTTTTAATGGGAGAAGATGTAGGAATTTTTGGAGGAGATTTTGGAACATCGGTCGGAATGCTGGAAGAATTTGGGCCAGAAAGAATAAAAGATATGCCAATTTCAGAATCTGCAATTTCTGGAGCTGCAATTGGTGCGGCAATGACAGGGCTTCGTCCAATAGTTGACGTAACATTCATGGATTTTATTGTTTATATGATGGATAACATTATAAATCAGGCGGCAAAAACTAGATACATGTTTGGTGGAAAAGGGCAAGTGCCTGTAACATTCAGATGTGCGGCAGGTTCTGGAGTTGGTTCAGCTGCACAGCATTCACAGTCACTTGAGTCTTGGTTCACTCACATTCCAGGAGTAAAGGTTGTTGCACCAGGAACACCTGCGGATGTAAAAGGGCTTTTAAAATCAGCAATTCGTGATAATAACCCAGTAATTTTCCTTGAATATAAAGCACAATACAATATGAAAGGTGAAGTTCCTACAGACCCTGAATTTATTATTCCTTTAGGAAAAGGTGAAATTAAAAAAGAAGGAAAAGATATTACAATTGTAACTTATGGAAGAATGTTGGAAAGAGTAATGAAGGCAGTAGAAATTGCAGAAAGTGAAGGGATTAGCGTAGAAGTGGTAGATCCTAGAACATTGATTCCGCTAGACAAGGAAATTATTTTGAATTCTGTTAAAAAAACAGGAAGAGTAATCTTAGTAAATGATGCTCACAAAACAAGTGGATTTATTGGAGAAATTTCTGCAATTATTTCAGAAAGTGACACATTTGACTATTTGGATCATCCAATTGTGAGATTAGCTGGAGAAGATGTACCGATACCTTATAATCACGCTCTTGAAACAGCGATGGTTCCAAGTGTGGAAAAAATTGTAGAAGCAATTAGAAAAGTAAAAAATAAACAGTAAAGATAGTAAAAATAATATAAAAAAGAAAATAATATAGAAAGGAAAAAGCTATGGAAAATAATGAGTTAAGAGCGACTCCTGCAGCACGTAAATTAGCGCAGCAGATGGGACTTGATCTGTTTCATGTAAAAGGCAGTGGAGCTAATGGACGTATTCATAAGGAAGATGTGGAAACATTTAAATTTGAAAAACAAATAAGAATATCGCCACTTGCTAGAAAAATAGCATTAGATCATAACATTGAACTTGAAAATGTTGTTGGAACAGGGCATAATGGGAAAATAATGCGGGATGATATTTTGAAATTGATTGCTAAGCCACAGGAAACAGAAGACTTGGCAAGACATGAAAAGGCTGTTGTTGCAGAAGAAAAAGCAGTCGCACAGCAAGATATAGAAATCGTGCCGATGACGGCAATGAGAAAAGTTATTTCAAAACGTATGACGGAAAGTTACCTGACTGCACCTACATTTGCACTTAATTATGAAATTGACATGACAGAAGCTATTGCATTAAGAAAGAAAATACTTGATACAATTTTGGAAAGTACAGGAAAGAAAATTACAATAACAGATATTATTTCGTTTGCAGTAATCAAAACTTTATTGAAGCACAAATTTGTAAATTCAAGTCTGTCAGAAGATGGGACACAAATTATTCTGCATAATTATGTAAACTTGGCGATTGCAGTAGGATTTGATGGTGGACTTCTTGTGCCTGTTGTAAAAGGCGCTGATAAAATGACACTTAGCGAGCTAGTTGTTGAATCTAAGAAAATAGTGAAAAAAGCGCTAGATATGAAGCTGACACCTGATGAGCAAACTGGAAGCACGTTTACAATCAGTAATCTTGGAATGTTTGGAGTGCAAAGCTTTAATCCAATAATAAATCAGCCAAATTCAGCAATTTTAGGAGTTTCTTCCACAGTTGAAAAGCCAGTTGTTGTAAATGGCGAAATTACAGTTCGTCCAATGATGACTTTGACACTTACAATTGATCACAGAGTGGTAGATGGACTTGCGGGAGCTAAATTTATGCAAGACTTGAAAAATGCTTTGGAAAATCCAATCGCTTTGTTAATTTAATATTTTAAAATTTTTATTATATTTTTCAAAGTTATAAAAAATAAAATAAGAAAACAAATAAACTTTTTATGATACTTATTATTAAATAGTAATAACAAGGATTTTTAATTCATTGTAAAAAATTATATAAGGAGGAAAATAAATGGCTACTGAAGTAATAATGCCTAAAGCTGGAATTGATTAAAAATATGGTCATATACTCGTGTCATAAGAAATGAGTTAGACCCTTAAGTATAGTCAGTATATATAGAAATATGTATGTAGCGGTAGCAATAAAAAGTTATCCAATACTGCTCGAATTGCTGGAAACCCCTAAAGCTAGTATAACTACAACATAATATCTAGTTAGATATAAGTGTGAAAGTGTCGAAAGAAGAAAAAATATACTAGATGACATAAGGTTAAACCCTAAGTGTTAATATAAATGGGCAATCAGCAGCCAAGACCGAAAGGTAAGGTTCAACGACTATTCCTCCTGAGGGAAGTACACCAAAGCTGGTGGAAGTGGGCAGACCCAAACAGGTAGAGCTGTGGGATAAGATATAGTCTGTGCTTATGCGAAAGTATAAGAAGTTCATAGGAGAACTGCACAAAAAGTAGCGAATTTGTGTGAACGACAACCTCTAAAACGACTAAAGTTTCAGGTTCATATATTTTACTTTTTCCTTTGTTTTGAATGTAAAAAATGATATAATATATTCAAAATCAAAGGAGGTGAAATCACTTGGAAAAAGCGTATAAATTTAGATTTTATCCAACTAAAATACAAATAGAAAAGTTAAGTAAAACTTTTGGATGTGTGAGATATATTTATAATTATTTTTTAGATTTAAAACAAAAACTGTATGAAACTGAAAAGAAATCAATGTCATTCAACAAATGTAGTAAAGAATTGACAATTTTAAAGCAGAAAAAAGAATGGTTAAAAGAAGTTGATAAATATTCTTTACAAAATTCTTTAAGAGATTTAGATAGAGCTTATAAAAACTTTTTTAGTGGAAATGGTTATCCAAAGTTTAAATCTAAGAAAGATAATAGAAAATCATATAGAACTAGTTATACTAATAATAATATTGATTTTTTGGATAAATGGATAAAAGTTCCTAAATTAGGAAAATTAAAGATAAGAGATAAAAATTTTAAACCACAAGGTAGAATATTGAATGCGACAATATCTCAAGAACCTAGTGGGAAATACTATATTTCTTTGTGTTGTACAGATGTTAAAATTGAAAATCTAAAAACTTCAAATAAAGAAATTGGAATAGATTTAGGAATAAAAAATTTTGCTGTAACAAGTGATGAAACCACAATAGAAAATTCAAAATATTTGCAGAAATCTTTTGAAAAACTGGTATTATTTCAAAAAAGACTGTCACGAAAAACAAATGGTAGTTCAAATAGGAATAAGGCTAGAATAAAAGTGGCAAAATGTTATGAAAGAATAGCAAACCAAAGAAAAGACTTTTTACAAAAATTATCAACAAAACTAATAAAAGAAAATGATACAATTTGTATAGAAAATTTGCAAGTTAAAAATATGGTAAAAAATCATAAATTGGCGAGAAACATATTAGATGTATCGTGGAGTGAGTTTACTAGAATGTTAGAATATAAAAGCAAGCTGGTATGGAAGAGAAATAGCGAAAGTTGATAAATTTTTTGCAAGTAGTCAGATTTGTAACTGTTGTGGATATAAAAATAAAAAAGTAAAAGACTTAAGCATAAGAAAATGGACTTGTCCAGAATGTAACACCAGCCACAATAGAGATGTAAATGCAGCGAAAAACATATTAAAGGAAGGATTAAGAATACTAGAGGCTTAAGTAAAAATATATGAACCATAGGAACTATGGGGATAGCTTGGTAAATTTAGTTGGCTAACAAAAGTAACTATTACCCAAGAATCCTGCAACGTAAGGAGTGGGAGGTTCAGATGACGGAAGGGCAGATTATAAAATGGAATAAAAAAGAAGGGGAAAAGGTAGAAGAAGGGGAAATTTTACTTGAAATAATGACAGATAAGACAAGTATGGAACTGGAAGCAGAAGAATCAGGATACTTGATAAAAATAGTAAAAGGAGATGGAGAAACTGTACCTGTTACAGAAATTATCGGATATATTGGTGCAGAAGGAGAAGTGGCTCCAGAAGCAGGTTCGGCAAGTCCAGCACTAGAAAATACAGCTTCTCAATCAGTACCTGAAAAAGTGGCTGCGGCTAGCGAACCTAAAAAAGAAAAAGCAGAAGATGAATTTGATATTGTTGTAATCGGTGGAGGGCCTGCTGGATATGTAGCGGCAATTCGTGCAGCTCAGCTTGGTGCAAAAGTGGCAGTTGTGGAAAAAAGTGAATTTGGTGGAACTTGCCTGAACAAAGGATGTATTCCTACAAAAACGTTTCTTAAAAATGCTGAAATTATCGAAGGTATCGAAATGGCAGGCAAAAGAGGAATTATTTTGGAAAGTGAAAAATACACAATTGATATGCCAAAAGTTGTACAGTTAAAAAATGATATTGTAAAAACATTGACAAATGGTGTGAGAGGACTTCTGAAAAGCAATGAAATCAAAATGTATAATGGAATCGGAAAAATCAACAAGGATAAAGATGTCGTTGTAAATGGAGAAACTGTTTTACGAGCTGATAAAATTATCTTGGCTGGTGGTTCAAAAGTTGGAAAAATTAATATTCCAGGAATTGAAAGTAAAAAAGTGCTTACAAGTGACGATATTTTAGATTTACAGCAAATTCCAAAATCACTTACTGTAATTGGTGGAGGAGTTGTAGGAATTGAGCTTGGACAAGTATTTTTATCATTTGGAAGTGAAGTTACAGTTGTGGAAATGATGGACAGAATTGTGCCAGGAGTAGACAGAGAATCTTCAGTTGTACTTAGAAAAGAGCTTGAGAAGAAAGGTATGAAAATATTGACTTCCACACAAATTAAGGAAATTTTTGATGATGGACATAATTTAACAATTAAAGTTGATGGACATGATGACATTGTTTCTGAAAAAGCGTTATTGTCAATAGGAAGAGTACCTGACTTGGAAGCTGTTGGAGAGCTTGAACTGGAAATGGAAAAAGGGAAAATCAAAGTTGATAAATACATGGAAACAAGTATATCAGGAATTTATGCGCCTGGAGATATAAACGGAATTAAGATGCTTGCTCATGCAGCGTTTAGAATGGGAGAAGTTGCGGCTGAAAATGCGGTTCAAGGAAATCACAGAGAAATCAGACTTGAAACAACTCCATCGGCAATATACACAGTACCAGAAGTGGCAATGGTTGGACTTACAGAAGAAGAAGCAAAAGAAAAATACGACATCAAAGTTGGTAAATTCCAGTTTGCAGCAAATGGAAGAGCATTAGCATCTGGAGAAACAGCAGGATTTGTAAAAGTTATTACAGATAAGAAATATGGAGAAATTTTAGGAGTGCATATTGTAGGGCCTTCGGCTGCGGAAATTATTAACGAAGCGTCAGGGCTTATGGCGATGGAAATTACAGTAGATGAAGTAATCAAAACAATTTATGCTCATCCAACTTATTCAGAAGCCTTATTTGAAGCATGTGCAGACGCACTTGATGAAGCAATTCATTTGCCTAAAAAAAGGAAATAATAGTAAAAACTAAAATTTTGAAGGGAATTTTAAATATATGAAATACTATGTTAATAAATCGAATGACCCAGCATTTAACATTGCTTTAGAAGAATACTGCTTTAAACAGCTACGTGACATTGATGAAATATTTTTACTTTGGATAAATGAGCCAACAATTGTTGTGGGAAAATATCAGAATACAATTGAAGAGATAAATACGGAATATACACGTGAAAAGGGAATCCACGTTGTTCGTAGAATTTCTGGCGGAGGTGCAGTTTACCACGATTTAAACAATTTAAACTACACGATTATTTCCAATAAGCAGGAGGACAAGGAAGGCTTTAACTTTAAGGAATTTTCAAAGCCAATTATAGAAACTCTGGCAGAATTGGGTGTAAAAGCGGAATTTACAGGTAGAAATGACTTGGAAATAGATGGACAGAAGTTTTGTGGAAACGCTCAGGCGTATATAAAAGGACGTGTAATGCACCATGGCTGTCTATTATTTGATGTAAATTTTGGAGAATTGGGAAATGCATTAAAAGTTTCAAAGGATAAAATTGAATCAAAAGGTGTAAAATCAGTAAGAAGCCGTGTTACAAATATTCTTCCTCATTTGAAACAGCCAATCACAGTAAACGAATTTGGTGAAAAAATAATGGAGTACATGAAAAAACATTATCCAGAAATGGAAGAATACAAATTTACTCCAGAAGAGTTAAAAATAATTGAAGAAAATGCAGAAAAGAAACATAGAAACTGGGAATGGATTTATGGAACTTCTCCAGAATTCAATATAACTCGTGAAAAACGTTTCACAAATGGAAAAATCCAAATTTTTGCCACAGTAGAAAATTCCAGAATTAAAAATATCAAATTTTATGGAGATTTCTTTGGAAAAAATGAAGATTTGAGTGAAATTGAAAATTTATTGAAAGATACGAAATATACAAGGGAAGCTGTGAAAGAAAAACTGGAAACAGTTGATATTGAGGAGTATTTTTCTAGATTTACGGTAGATGAAGTTGTGGAAGTTATTGTTGGATAATAATTAATAAAGTAGGCACTTTGGAGACAGAGTGCCTTTTTTCTAAAAAAAAATAAGACTAAACAGCCTTATTTAAATATTTTTTACATAAATATTGATAAAATTTATTTTCAATAAAATATTTAGTCAAATTTGAAACAAAGAATACTATTAAAAAATAAATTGCAAAATCTGCGTGAGTTCGTATTTCTCCTATAAATTTTTCAAATAAAATATACAATGGTCTATGCAAAATATATATTGAGTAACTTATGCTTCCAAGGTAAATAAAGATTTTATTTCCCAAAAATTTACTGAAAAATCCATTATCCAAATATAGGAATACGATTAAAGGTATAAAAGACAGGGAAATAACAGTAGAATTATACGGCAGAAACTTATTATATGGAGCAAATAACAAAAATATAATGTAAATTATTGTAAAAAATGAATAAATATTTCTTTTTTTAATATTTTTTATTTTATCATAAAGCAACATACCGAGTGTAAAAGTGCTAATGTACATAAGAGGATTGTATTTTATAAATTCAAGGACTGTTCCACTGTTAGAATTTAGCTTGAAAAGATAATTGAAAAAATAATAGACGTACAAATTGATGATTAATACAAAATATACAAAATATTTATTTTTTTTAAATTGTAATAATGCTGGAAATAATAAAAGTAAAAAAGCTAGTACAGAAAGATACCACGCAGATGAATTGTAACTTAGTGATCTGTTAAAAATCCATGACTGTACCAGAAGCATATTATATATAATTGTTCCTTTAAATTTTAGTGTTAGTATGAGTGATAAAAGGTAGACAGGATAAAATTTAAAAAATCTGGTCTTGTAAAAAATTTGAGTATCAAGATTCTTATTTGAGTAAACGTATGTTAAAAGAAATCCTGAAAGTAAAAAAAAGAAAAATACCCAAGCAATCCCATGTTCTAATAAAAATGGAATTTTTCCCAAAGAAAATGAAGAATGCACTGTAGCATGATAATAAAGTACTGATAATGCTCCGATAAACCTAAAAATCTCAAATTGATTATATTTTTTTATAATCACCCGTAATCACTCTCTCTCTTTTTAAAATATATGATTGCATTATATCATATTTACAATTAAATTTCATTAATTTTTTTAAAAGATAATTAGATTTATTTAATATTAAATCAATAAAAATCAAATTTTATTAAAATTTTAAATTATTATGATTTTGAAAAGATTTCACTGTAATGGAAAAATATTTATTAGAAACGTAATAAATGATACACCTTTTTTATACAAAATATGATAAAATAATTTTGAAAACCAAAGTATTTTTTGAAAATATAAGTTGAAAAGGAAAAGGTGATTATTATGGCAGGAGATATGAAAAAATATTTGAATCTAGATTTTGAAAAAATAGAGAAAATGACACAAATTAAGAAAGATTATATTGAAGGAAAAACTGATTTTGAAACTACAAAGAAACTTGTAAGAGAAAATTTCGACAAAATGACAGCAAGTGAATTTGCTTATTCAGAGCAGAAAATTAAGGAACTGGGATTTGATGATAATACTGTTCACAATAAAATGAATGATGTTTTGGGGCTTTTTGAAGATATTATTGTAAAAGATGAGTTTACTTTACCTGAAGGACATCCAATAAATACATATATTCTGGAAAATAAGGCGGCTAGAAAGTTAATTGCGGAAATGAAAGAAGAATACGGGAAAAAATTTATTAAAAATAAATGGCTAGAATTTTATGATAAACTGTCGCAATTCAATCCGACGCATCTGGCAAGAAAACAGCACCAGCTTTTTTCAATTTTGGAAAGTAAAGGATTTGACAGACCGTCGAGAATAATGTGGAGCTTTGATAATGGAGTTCGAGATAGTATAAGTGAAGCGAGAAAACTTTTAGAGAATGACAAAATTGAAGAATTTTTGGAAAAACAGGAAAATGTGTGGGAATTGACACTGGATATTATGCACAAGGAAGAAGAAGTGCTATTTCCAACATCAATGAAAATGATAAGTGAAGATGAATTTAAAGCGATGCGTGCTGGAGATGATGAAATCGGCTACTTCCTTATTGAAAAGCCTAAAGGCTTCTACCCTGAAAATTCGGAGCAATTAAATGATACTTTAGCTTCAAATTCAGAGCATAATATCTCAGAAGCTCAGAATATTGTTCAAAATACTCAATCAGCTGGAAACTTTATGAATGATCTAGCAACCCTTATGGCAAAATATAATATGGGAAATCAAAAGGAAGAAAACGAAGTTTTTGATGTAAAACAAGGAAAATTGACACTTGAGCAAATTAATCTGATTTTTCAGCATATGCCTGTAGACCTTTCTTTCGTAGATGAAAATGAAATTGTAAAATTCTACACAGATACAAAACATAGAGTTTTCCCAAGAAGTGCTGGAGTAATTGGACGTGATGTGAAAAATTGCCACCCAAGAGAAAGTGTAAGTTCTGTACTTGAAATAATTGATAACTTTAGAAGTGGAAAACAAGATGAAATTGACTTCTGGCTGGAAATGCGTGGGAAATTCATTTACATTTACTATGTTGCCGTAAGAGATGAAAATGGCGTATTTAAAGGTGTGCTGGAAATGATGCAGGATGTTACAAGAATAAGAAGCCTAACAGGTGAAAGAAAACTAGTAACTTGGGAATCAGAAGGAAAACAAGAAAAACAAGAAAACTATGAAGAAAATAAAAATGAATTTAAAAGCAAATATAATTTTACTGGAAAAACAGTAATAGGAGATATTGTAAAAAAATATCCATATATTAAAGAATATATGCCATTAATCTCTCCTGAATACAAAAGACTTTTAGATCCTATTCAATATATGATGATGTCTAAAATAGCGACTCTCCAAATGATTGCAATGCGTGGGGAACTGGAACTTGATTATTTGATTATGATGATTGAAGCTAAAATTGATGAAGAAGAAAATAAATAAAATCTAGAATATAAAAAAGACTACTTCAATAATTATTTTATTAGAAATAGTCTTTTTTGTTATTAAATTTTATTTAGATATTTCCTGATTAACTTTCAATATAATCTTGTACTTGAACTGGCTCAATATTCCAAATTTCTTTCGCATATTCAGCAATCGTTCTATCTGAACTGAATTTACCTGCATTTGCAATATTTTTAAGAGCTTTTCTAGTCCATTCTCTTCTATCTTTGAAAGCATTTTGAAGTCTATCTTGAGCTTCTCTGTACGATGCGAAATCTTTTAATAGGAAATACACATCTGGACGAGAACCATCTACTCCGTATAACAATGAATTTTGTAGTTCTCTGAAGATTCCTGTATGATTATCGTCATAAGTTCCGTCACCTAACTGATCCACAACTTTTTTAAGCCCTTCCACGCTGTTATATTCGTCAAATGGATTGTACCCTCCATGTGCTTGATAATTTTCAACTTCCTGTGCAGAAAGTCCAAAGATAAAGGCATTCTCAAGTCCAACTTCTTCAACAATTTCCACATTTGCTCCATCCATTGTTCCAAGAGTTAATGCACCGTTTAGCATAAATTTCATATTACCAGTTCCAGATGCTTCTTTACTTGCTGTAGAAATTTGTTCTGATACATCTGCTGATGGGAATATTTTTTCTGCAAGTGAAACTCTGTAGTTTTCAAGGAATACAACTTTGATTTTTCCGTTAATGTCGCTGTCGTTATTTACTTTTTCTGCAACGGCATTGATTAATTTGATAATTCCTTTTGCACGTCTATATCCAGCTGCTGATTTTGCTCCAAATATAAATGTTCTTGGTTCAACATCCAAATATGGATTTTCTTTTAATCTATTGTACAAGTCCATAATATGAAGTACATTTAATAATTGTCTCTTATATTCGTGTAATCTTTTTACTTGAATATCAAAGATAGAGTTAGGATTTACTTCAATTCCTGTTGTATCTTTAATATATTTAGCTAATTTTTCTTTATTATGAAGCTTAATTTCAGAAACTCTGTTTAATATGTTGTCATCATCCAAGTATTGCTCCAATTTTTTAAGTTCGTATAAGTTTGTAATCCATTTGTCTCCGATTAATTCTGTAATTAGTGCTGCTAATTCAGGATTTGCTTTTAATAGCCATCTTCTTTGAGTAATTCCGTTTGTTTTATTTAGGAATTTTTCAGGATATAATTCGTTCCATTCTTTTAATTCGATGTTTTTAAGAATTTCAGTATGTAGTGCCGCAACTCCGTTTACTTTGTGTGAACCTACTATTGCAAGCCATGCCATTCTAACTTGTCCATTTCCAATGATTGACATTTTATTAATTCTTTCCCAATCTCCAGGATATTTTTCCTGTAATTCTGCAACGAATCTTCTGTTAATTTCTTCAATAATTTGATAAGCTCTTGGCAATAATGGCTGGAATAATGAAATATCCCATTTTTCCAAAGCTTCTGACAAGATTGTATGGTTTGTGTAAGCAAATACATTTTTACAAATGTTCCAAGCTTCATCCCATCCTAATTTTTCTTTATCCAAGAAAATTCTCATCAATTCAGGAATTGCAACTACTGGGTGAGTGTCATTTAATTGAATTGCAACTTTATCTGCAAATTTAGAAAAATCATTTCCAAATACAGATTTATATCTTCTTATAATATCTTGCAATGAAGCTGATGTAAAGAAGAATTGCTGTTTTAATCTTAATTGTTTTCCGTCTTTTTCAGTATCATTCGGATATAATACTCTTGAAATATCTTCAGCCTGTACTGCTTTTGCAGAAGCCTGTAAATAAGTCTGGTCATTAAACAATTTTAAGTCAAATCCTTCAGGCGATCTCGCTTCCCATAATCTCAGTGTATTTACAGTATCGTTTCCATAACCGATAACAGGAACATCGTAAGCCACAGCGTGAACTGTTTCAGTATTTACACGTTTAAAGTATTCTTTTCCAAATTCGTCACGATGAACTTCAATTTGTCCTCCAAATTTTACTTCAAATACTCTGTCCATTCTTTTAATTGACCAAGGGTCACCATATTTTGTCCAGTCATCTGGATATTCCATCTGGAATCCATTTTCAATTTTTTGCTCAAACATTCCGTATTTGTATCTAAGTCCGTATCCATGCCCTGGTAATGATAATGTTGCAAGGGAATCAAGAAAACATGCGGCAAGTCTTCCAAGTCCTCCATTTCCAAGTCCTGCATCCATCTCACGATCTTCAATTTTGTTAATATCTACGCCTAATTCATTCAATGTTTCTTTTATAACGTCATTAATTTGCAAATTAATCAGATTATTCCCCAAAAATCTTCCCATTAGGAATTCTGCTGAAAAATAGTACATTTGCTTTACCTGTTTTTTAGCATAAGTCTTTTTAGTATTGTACCATTTTTCCATTGCGTAATCCAAAGCTACTTTTGAAATCGCATTATATAACTCAAATTCATGAGCTTCTTCAAGAGTTTTTCCATATTGCCTTCTCAGTTCCCTAAGAATATTGTCCTTTAATTCAGCTTTGTCAATTTTCATATTTCCTCCTAAATATTTTATTTTCACTTCACTTTACCACTTTTTCAGCATTATTTCAATACTTTTTATTAAAATTAATATCATTTAGCCGTTATCTTAATTTTGTATAATGAATATTCTAAACTTTATTCTTAATATTATTCAGTTAAATCGCCTTTTTTGACTTACTCTTATAAAATAAAACTTTCTTATATAAACAATACGTTAAGTAAAAAAAGATAAATTTGCTTTCCTTGCAAAAAAACTCTAACCAAGTAATTTTAGTTAGAGTCTTTATTTCTTACGTATTAAACTTTAAATTATCAACTATTCAGTATCTTTTTTTGAAGATTTTTTATTTTTAGACACTTTTTTTTCTTCAGTTTTCTTATCTGTTTCTGATTTTTCCTTAATAACCAAAATACCATCTTCCAAATCAGCAACAAGATGTTTTGCATCAAGGTTTTCAAGATGGAAATCAGTCACATTATCACGTATTTGCTGTTCAATTACACGACGTAGCGGACGTACTCCCATAACTTCATCATATCCTTCTTCTGTCAAAAATTCTTTTGCTGCATCAGATACAGCTAAATCAATTTCTTTTTTAGAAAGAGTTTTATTTACTTCAATAAGCATTAAATCAACAATTTGTGATAAGTCTTTTTTATTAAGATGCGAAAATTCAATCACAGCATTGAACCGATTTAAAAATTCTGGACGGAAGTATGGTTTCAATCTTTCTATAATTTCCTGTTTGTCTGCATTCTCAACAAGTCCTTTTTCATATCCAAATCCAGCATTTGAAGTAGCTATAATTACAGTATTTTTAAAATTTACAGTATTTCCCTGTCCATCAGTTAAACGTCCATCATCTAATACTTGTAAAAGAAGCGTTATAACTTGCGGATCAGCTTTTTCAATTTCATCCAAAAGAATAATTGAATAAGGATTACGACGTACTCTTTCAGTCAAAGTATTATTATTGTCATCATATCCAACATATCCAGCCGTTGTTCCAATAAGTTTTGAAACTGCAGTTCTATCAGAATATTCTGACATATCTAATCTAATAATAGCATCCTTAGTTCCAAACATATCAAGTGCTAGTTGTTTTGCAAGTTCAGTTTTCCCGACACCTGTAGGACCTACAAAAAGAAAACTTCCAATTGGACGGTTACCTTCGTCAAATCCTGCACGGTTACGACGAATTGCACGCGCAACTGCTTCAACTGCTTTATCCTGACCGATAACTTTTGCTTTTAGACGTTTGTTCATTCCTTTTAGACGTTCAATATCACTTGCTCCCATTTGAGAAACGGGAATTCCTGTCATTCTTTCTACAGATTCAGCCACATCATTTATTGTTGCTGTAACTTTCATATCTTCAGTATGATTTTTTATTTTATTTTCTAATTCCTCAATACGATTTTTTGCATTAAGTGCAGCTTCATAATCTTCAGATTTTACTGCCTCAGCTTGTTTTACTTTCTGTTCTTCAATTTGATGTTCTACTGCATGAACATCCGTTACAGGATGTTGAGCAGCCAAATGTGCTGCCGTCACATCAATTAAATCAATTGCTTTATCTGGCAAGCTACGTTGTGGAATATATTGTATTGAGAAATCAACTGCTGCTTTTAAAACATTATCAGGTAAAATTACATTGTGATGTTTTTCATATAAATTACGAATTCCTTGAAGTATTTTATATGTGTCTTCCGCTGATGGAGCATTTACTTTCACTTCATTGAAACGACGTGCAAGTGCGGCATTTTTTAATATTGTATTACGGTATTCATCTTGAGTAGTTGCTCCAATAACTGTCAGTTCCCCACGTGAAAGAGCAGGTTTTAAAATGTCGGCAAGCCCTTTAGAACCACCATCTCCAGTATTTCCTGCACCTAAAATCTGATGAATTTCATCAAAGAAGAGTATAACATTTCCAAGTTCCTTTACTTCCTTCAAAAGATTCTGAATATTTTCCTCAAAACTTCCACGATACTGTGTGCCTGCTTCAAGTCCCGAAATATCAATTGAAATAATTTCCTTATTTTTAATAGCGGCAGGAACATCCCCATTTACAATGGCTTGAGCTAGTCCTTCTACAACAGCTGTTTTCCCAACACCTGCATCACCTACAAGAACTGGATTATTTTTTGTACGACGTGAAAGAATTTCCGAGGTTTCCTGAATTTCCTTGTTACGTCCTATAACTGGATCTAGTTTTCCATCACGAGCTTCCTGTGTAAGATTACGTCCAAGTTTTGCAAGAATTCCATCTTGTTTAACATTTTGCCCTTGAGATGCTTGAGTCTGCATTTCATTATTTATTGGCAATTGTCCCGTTGCACGATATTGTGCAAATTCTTCAGGTGTAACTTCTCTTCCGTTTATCAGATAACGGCGATTTTCAGAATTAAAACCTCTCATTCCTCCCATTAACGAATTAAAAAGATCATCCATACTGTTAAAATCTCTACTCATAAATTACTACCTCACTTTTTTATAAATTTTAAATAATTTTATTGTTTGTTGCTTTAAGTTTACTCTTAATTATTATGTAAGTCAAGAACTAAAACCATAATTATGAGGTTTCTAATAATTTTATTATAAAATTCAAAAATCTATCTCATTGGTGTAATTGCCGTTAATTCCCACTTATGAATTCCCTCATCTTTTTTTGATGAATCATATCCAATGTACACATTTTTTAGCCTTTTATTTACTGGATAAAGTTTATATCTGTACATTAATGGAACTTCTGCTGCTTGCCCAATGTAGTATTTTTGCCAGTTTTTGTATGCTTCTGCTTTATAATTTGGAACTGTCAGTGATTTTTCTCCTAATATTTCACCTATTAATCTATCGTTTTCATCCGAAACAAAACGTGAAAAGTTAAGCTGGGATTTTCTTCCTGCTGAGCCAGTTGGATCTAGACTTGTTCCAACTCCCCATGCTCCAAAGAATACATCTATATCTTTAGAATCTCCCTGCACTTTTTTGTAAAAATTCTGAAAAGCTAGCAATCTTCCAGATGTAAGAACAGCTTTTATCCCTATTTTTTTCCAGCTTTGAATATAATTTTGAGCAAGCGGCTCTGCCACATCTCCTCCTGCCATAAATGCCATCTTTATTTCAAAAGGCTTTCCATTTTTATCTTCACGTATTCCATCGCCATTTACATCCTTGTAGCCTGCCTCATCCAGCAACTGTTTTGCTTTTTCAGGATTATACGGATAACCTTGCAAGTCCTTTGGAAAATATTTTTTGAAAACAGGAGGAATTGCCGAAGTTGCTTGCTGCCTTAGTCCAAAATAAAATGCCTGTGCTATTTCCTCAACATTTATCCCATATACAAGAGCCTGACGTAATCTCACATCTGACATCTTGGCATTCGGATCTGTCACATTTTCCCCTTTAGTCTTGTCATAATGCCCCAATTTAAAGGCTAAATACGAATAATACAAATCCTGCTGTCCCAAAGTTTCTATGTTTTTTAAATCTTTGTAATTATTGTAAAGAGAATCAGGCATGCTTATTACAAAATCATATTTCCCAGCTTTTAATGCTGCCACTATGGATTGTGAATTTACTACTTGCACTATTGCCTTTTCAATTTTCGGCTTTCCTTTGTAATAATACGGGTTTGCCGTAAATTCCAGACTCTCTCCACGTGAAACTTTTGTCAAATTATATGGACCCAATGTTACTGGTTTTATCCTAATTTTATCCGATGAAATCAAGTCCTTTATCGGAATACCTTTTAAATAGTGTTTTGGTATTGCATTTCCGGATAAACCGTTTGCAACTGTGTAAATACTTTGTCCCAGTTGTAAAAAGGAAATTTCCACCGTTTTATCGTCTATTTTTTTTATTCCTGAAATATTTTGGGCTTTCCCATCGTGATATTCTTTCATCCCAACAATTTTCTGAGTTTCTTCAGTATATCTCACACCTGTATAATCTTTATTTCCTATAATTTCATAAGGGAAAATAATGTCATCAGCTGTTAGAGGCTGTCCGTCAGACCATTTTATGCCATCTTTTATTTTTATTGTAGCTTTTTTATTTTTTGCGTCAACTGTAAGAGTTGCAGGTCCTGTATCTGTTATCTCAAAATTTTCATCCACTTCAAATATACTCGAACTTAAAAACATTGAGATAATCTCACCATCATAGCCATCTGAATAAAATGTTTCATTAAAAACCCCAACCAATGGATCATCCTTTACTATCGCCACTTGCAAAGTTCCGCCTTCCACCGCAGGCTCATTGTTTGACGTTTTTTCTGGAAATAATGATAAATTTAGTTTTGCACCTGGCATTTCACTTCTCTTTTTACCAGGATTGCACGAAACTACGAATATTAATACAAGAAGCGTGATTATTAATTTCCATTTTTTCATACTGTTCTCCTTTTTTATTTTATCCTCTTCTCTGTTTTGCGTCAGCCGCCCTGTTTAAAGCCTGTCCGACATAATTGATACAAAGCATCATAATTAAAATCAATATTGACGCTGGGAGCCAAATCCATAATTTTGTTGACAATACTTCTGGATCCGCTGCATAACCAACCAAAGTCCCAAGGCTCGGAGTCGAAAGTGGCAATCCAAAGCCAAGAAAACTAAGCCCTGTTTCAATTCCAATATTTCCAGCAAATCCTAATGTCAATTCCACAATTATAATTGAACTCAAATTAGGTAGTATTTCCCTGAAAATTATCGTAAAATCCTTTGTTCCCATAGTCTTTGAAGCCAAAATATAATCTTTTTGACTTTCGGCAAGTGCCTTACTTCTAATCAGCCTTGCTGCTCCAACCCAGTAAAATGCACTCATTATTAGCACAAAAGTTGCTATAGTGTACTTTGGAACAATAGTAACAAACACAATAATTATCATAAGTGTAGGCAAAATTGTAATAAAGTCGATAACCCTCATAATCACATTATCCACCCATTTCCCATAATATCCTGCAATAAGTCCAAAAAATATTCCAATTCCTGATGTTAAAATCGTTATTGTGAAACCAATAATAATCGAATTTCTGGCACCTAGTATCAACTGCCCCAATATTGAACGCCCTCCAGAGTCAGAGCCTAGCCAAAATCCCTCTTTCATAGGAATGGCATATTTATCCAGAAGGCTTATTTTCATAATTTCCTTCTGATTTGCAAAAAGTGATCCAATAAAAATTATTCCAAAAAGTATGATAAGAATAATAAGCGAAGCAAGTGCCAGCTTGTCCTTTAAAATCTCCCTTACAATAACACTAATTCCAGTCGGTTTGTCGCTTTTCTTAATTTCGTCAAAATTTTCTACTTTTTCGTTATTTTCCTTTAAAATTTCATTATTAGACATCCCTTCACCACCTACTCTATTCTAATTCTAGGATCAACAATACTAAGAATAATGTCTGAAAGCAAACTTCCAAGCAATGTTAAAAATCCAAACAGCAGTATTAATGCTGTGACAACGCTGTAATCCCGTGTTATAATTGAATTTACAAACAGTCCTCCCATTCCAGGATAACTGAATATTTTTTCAATAAAAATTGAACCTCCTAGAAGCCCTGTTATCGAATATCCAAAAAATGCTGCAATTGGTAAAATCGAATTTCTGAAAATGTGTCTTGAATAAACCTTATTTTCTGGCACTCCCTTACTTTTCGCCGTTTTCACATAATCCAGATTCTTAGCGTCAATTACTTCATTTCTCAAATACTGCACAATCCAAGTTGTTCCCAGCAACGCATACGTAACCGCAGGCAATATAATGTGATAAATCCTGTCCAAAATATGTCCCAAAGTGCCAGTACTAAGCCCAGCCGTCACAGATCCAGTTGTTGGAAACCATCCAAGCGTATATCCAAAAAACCAAATCATTATAAGCGAAAGCACAAAAGTCGGAATCGCATAGCTTACATAATTATAAAATGTGACAAATTTATCAAGAAATGAGTTCTGATAACGTCCAGCAAGCATTCCAAGCGGTATTGCAATACAATATGTCAAAATAAGGCTAAGCAGTGACAAAATAAACGTGTTTACTGCCCGTTCCCCAATAAGCGTCTTTACAGGAACATTATAAGTATAGCTCATTCCCAAATTTCCAGAAACGGCATTTTTTAACCATCTTACATACTGAATATGCCAAGGATCCAGCAATCCTGCCTTTCTTCGTAATTCTTCAAGTGCCGCAGGATCAGTCTGCGGTGTAATCAGCCCAGTAAACGGATCTCCCGGCATAAGTTTTGCCAGAACAAAGATTAATAGGCTAAGTATAAATAATTGCGGTATCATAACCAGAATTCTTCGTAAAACTGTTTTCCACATTGATTATTTTCCCCCTTTTCCATTATTTTTCACTATTTCATCTTTAAGAGCAACAAAATGGGTATCTGTCAATTTTTTCAAATCAAAGACACGCCCATTTTCATCATAATATTTTTTTTCATTTTTCAAATATTCCTTTTCAATTTCTATCCTTCTTTTTTTATTCTTTAGCCTTTTTTCAGGATGTACTTCTGGAATTGCGGCAATTAGGCGTTTTGTGTAAAAATGTTCAGGATTTTTATAAATATCATTTTTTGTCCCAGTTTCCACAAACCTTCCACGATACATTATAAACATATAATCGCACATATGCTTTACAACTCCCAAATCGTGGGAAATAAAAAGATAACTTAGTCCAAACTGCTCCTGAATGTCCTTCATATAATTCAAAACTTGTGCCTGAACTGACAAATCAAGTGCCGACACAGGCTCATCCGCAATAATTAACTTAGGTTTTGTCGCAACAGCCCGTGCAATTCCCAGCCTCTGTCTCTGTCCGCCAGAAAATTCATGAGGATATTTGTAAATATCTTCCCTATTCATTCCTACAATTTCCAGCAGTTCCGATACTTTCCTTTTTTCCTCATCTAAAGTCAAATTCTCAAAATTTCTCAAAGGCTCAGAAATCAAGTCAATCACTCTTTTCTTAGGGTTTAAGCTAGACAACGAATCTTGAAAAATCATCTGCACATTCCTATTATACTCACTTCTTCTATTCCTAAATTTTCCATCAATTTCCTTACCTTCATAAATAATCTTTCCACTTTTTATCTTCTCCAGCCCAATTATCGCTTTGCCAATCGTAGACTTCCCAGACCCCGACTCTCCCACAAGTCCATAAGTCTTCCCTTTCTCAATCGTAAAATTGACACCGTCTACAGCATATACGTAATCAATTACCTTATTGAAAAAGCCCCCACGAATAGGATAATGAACCTTCAAGTCTTTCACTTCAATAAAACTCATATTTCTATTTATTCCCTTCTTTAATATTATTTAATAACCTAAATTTTAAAATATTTAATTTATTTTAATTAATAATTTTTTTCTTTTATATTTTTAGTTTTTTTAACGCAGAGGTATCAAACGCCATACCTCTGCACTCCCGCTTTACGCAAAACTTTCTTATAAAGAAAAAATAAAACTCGATTTTGAATTAAGATTATTTTAACATTAATAACTGTATATAATTTAAAATTTAATCCAAAATCTCAGACAGTTATTTTTTCTTTAACGAAATTTTGCTTAATTTTTATTTTAGTTAGATTATTTGCATCAATTAAACTAAAAATTGTCATGATTTTTTGAAAATAAAATTAACTAAACATATTTATATGTTTCTTTCGTCATAACTTCTATAATAAATCCGTTTGTAGAATTAAATTCACTTTATATTTGTGAAAGTGAGCGAAGTTTTACACAGCGAGTTTAGATTTCGCTTTCAAAAAATGCTTAGACAAGCCAGGATTGTAAAGGGGGGCGAATAACACCCTTTATGTATAAAAAAAGAAAATACAGAAAAAATATTTATTAACAAAAAATTTATTATATTAAAATTTTAAAAATAAGTTAACTCTATGATTTATTTTTCAAAATGAAAATTTTTCCAGCAAGTACATCTTACAAAATGATTTTCTCCAACTTCATGTAATGTTGGATTTTTTTCGTGCTCACTTTCCTTTATCCATGGGATTCTTTGAGAAAAACGGCATCCTGTTCTAGTTAATTTAGTCAATGACGGAACAATTCCTTGAATTACGTGTAATTTTTCAGATTCTGTGTCAAGTTGCGGAATTGAGTTTAGTAGAGATCTTGTGTAGGGATGTTTTGGGTTATTGAACAAATCATTTACGTTTGCAATTTCTACAATTTCTCCAGCGTACATTACTGCCACTCTGTCCGCCATTTCGGCAACGACGCCCAAATCATGTGTAATCAGTATAATCCCAGCATTTATTTCACTTTGCAAAGTTTTTAGCAAATCCAGTATTTGTGCCTGTATTGTAACGTCCAATGCTGTTGTCGGCTCATCGGCTATAATAATTTCAGGTTTGCAGGAAAGCGCTATTGCAATCATTACTCTTTGACGCATTCCTCCAGATAATTCGTGTGGAAATTGCCTTGCTACACGTTTTGGATTTTTTATTCCTACATTCTCCAGTAATTCCAGCATTCTGGCTTCTCTTTCAGTTTTGGACAATTTTGTATGATAAATCATTCCCTCTTCAATTTGTTCTCCTATTCTCATAAGCGGATTTAAAGCCGATAGAGGATCTTGAAATATCATGCCAATTTTATTTCCCCTAATTTTATTATATTCTTCCTCATCAATTTCTACCAAATTTTTCCCTTCAAAATTGATTTCTCCTGTCAATTTGGTATTAATCGGATTATGCAGTCCAATAATAGATGTCGCAAGCGTACTTTTCCCACATCCTGACTCTCCCACTATCGCTAATATCTCATTTCTTCTAAGTTCCAGCGAAACATTATCCACAGCGGGAAAATATTCATCTTTTATCCGAAAACTTGTAACAAGATTATTGATTCTGATTAGTGTTTCAGTCTGTTCCATAATTTTCTCCTTATATAAAATTTTTATTAAAATTCAACTTCAAAATTGATAAAAATGATTCAAACATAAAATTATCATAATTTTTTCTTTCAATTTTAAAGAAAGATTACTATAACATTGTAACATATTTTTTATTTTTTTACCTGTAATTTTTTATTTTTCTCAATTTGTCCTTAATAATTCTTATGCGATAAATTTTCAATAATTCTATTTTTATTGTGTGCCAAGATACTCTCAAAGCTACTTATTAATAAAAATGAGACTGTTTCATAAATTAGTCTTATAAGACAGTCCCATTTTTTATTATTAGCTTTCGTATTTATTTATAATATGTATAAGATTTCAGTATGCGCTCAGTTAAAGAAGAATTTTTGGAAACATCTTTTGCAGGTTGTGAAATCTGTACACAATATTTATTTTTTTTATATCCTATGAAACACATAGTAATTATAGAAATACCTGATGAATAATTAGTAAAAACATATTCTCTGGATTTGGAATCATAGGTTGCTTTTGTAGTATTGGAATCATCTACTTTCCAAGTTCCTTTATCTGAACTGTAAATATTGTCAAAATTAACAGTACTAGGATAAACAGAAATTTTTACATTTATATTCAAATTTTTGTTTTCAAAGTTTTGATAATTATTAGTTCCGTCTCTTGATTCGAAACCACTTGGCAAGTCTACTGAACCTATACCTGCACGAGAAAATGTTTGTGTAAATCCTAAAATAGAAGTAAAAAATAAAGCTATAATAATTAATTTTTTCATAGAAATTCCTCCTCTATATTTTTATTTGCGAGCTTTTATAAGTTTTTCCCTTTTTCTGTTAATAATATTATACCTTATTCTTTATACATTTGTTGTAAATAAATCCATTTTTTGATTGACATTCTAAAATTTTCTTTGTATAATAAAAAACGAAGTATTTATTTAAATTTGTGCGAGTGTGGTGGAATTGGTAGACACGCTATCTTGAGGGGGTAGTGGCAGTAGCCGTACGAGTTCAAGTCTCGTCATTCGCACCATTATAAATAAATATAAATTCTAAAATAAAAAATCTTAGTTCTTAAAAATTATACTTTTTCAAACAAATCTAATAGCTTAAATTATGCGAGTGTGATGAAATTGGTAGACATGCTATTTTCAGAGAGTAGTGGCAGTAGCCGTACGGGTTCGACTCCCGTCATTCGCACCATTTACCTAAATTAAAATTATTAAAAAATATCATTTCTAGTAACCTTTGAAATGTTAAATTTTCATACACAGTCTAGTTTAATGTGAATATATTTTACTAGATTACAAAAAAAAACTCTCCTTCATTTTTGAAAGAAAGTTTTTTATTCTATTTTTAAATTATTGTTCAATTATTTTAGATTATTAAAATCCAAATGAGTAACCTACTCCTAAAGTAAGTGTTCCATGGTTAGTATTAAATTTACCTTCTTCTTTATATCCAGGCATATTAAAGCTATATTTTGTTTTCATAGTATTTACATTGTATGATAAGTCAGCAACAAAGTTTTTGTATTGAAGTCCTGTTCCTATTCCATAGTAAATTCCTGATTCAAATTTTAAGCTTTCATCAGCAAGTATATTTTTTGATTCTACTTTTCCTGAAGTAATTGCAAGTCCTAAATTACCTTTTACATAAGGTGTAATTTCAGAAGCATTTTTAAAGTTATATCTAGTTGTAAAGAAGATAGGTACTGAATTAATCCCTTTCATAGTAAGTCCTGGATAATTTTTGCTACTTAATTTGTTGTATCTGTAGGCAATTCCTCCACCGATTTCAAGATTTTCTGCGATTGGTGTTCTGTATTCTCCAGTGATTTCAAATCCATTTTTTAAAGCATCATCATTAATTTTCCAATTTTGGTTATCAGTATCTTTAAATGTTGCACGGTTTGTTAGGTCACCACCTACTCTAACTTCGATTACATCTGCCATAGCAATTGAGCTTACTAGTGCACCTAATAGTAATAATTTTTTCATCAAAATTACCTCACTTTCAAGTTATAAATTTTTATTTTGTTAAGCACTTAATTTATAGCAGATTTTTAATGTTTTGTCAAATTTTCATTTAAAAAAATAATATTAAAAGTTAATAATCTGATGTTACTATACAAAATTTTACTAAAATTAATATCTATTCTTAGAATTGGTAGGCGAGACTTAGTTTACATCAGGATATTTTCTGACAACTTTTGTAATGTTGCAAGCCCCTTCAATCACAGGAAACATCATAACTGCCCCAGTTCCTTCCCCTAGTTTCATATTCATAAAAAGCATTGGTTTTAAATCCAGTTCTCGCATAATATATTTCATTCCAGGTTCTTCACTCAAATGTGAGGCAATCATAAAATCTTTGCAAATTGGACAGATTTTATATGCAACAAGAGCGGCAACTGCCGAAATAAAGCCGTCTATTACGACTGGAATCCGATTTTCTGCACATCCTAAGAACGTTCCTGTCATTCCCGCAATATCTAATCCTCCAACTTTTGCCAGGACATCTATTATTTTTTGTTTATAGATTTCTTCGTTCATTTTATTTTTTTCATTTTTACTAAAAAAATTTGTCAGTTCATTAATATCAATCGCTTTTTTTACAACATTTTTTTTATGTTCCAAAGTTTTATCATCAATACCGCTTCCATAACCAACAATATCATCTAGCGGCAAATTTGTCAGAACCTTTAAAATAGCACTACTTGTCGTGGTATTTCCAATCCCCATTTCTCCAGTTGCAAACAAATTATACCCCTCTTTCACAAACTTATTAACTAGTTCAATTCCTGTATTTATAGCTTTTACAGTTGTTTCATAACTCATTGCGGCTTCTTTAGCAATATTTTCAGTTCCAAATTCCATAAGTTTTTTTTCAATAGTTCCTGTAAGATTAATTTCTTTTTTTGTATCTGAACGTTTGTCAATTCCCAAGTCAACTACTTTTACATCTGCATTGTAAACTGCTGCCAAAGCATTAATCGAAGATTTTCCGTTTAACATTGCCTCAACTACATATTGTGTGATAACACGTTTTGATTTGCTTATTTTTTCATGTTCTACTCCGTTGTCAGCTGCCATTACAAGTACCATCTTTTTTTTTGGTTTATAATTTTCACTCATTCCTTCAAGTTTGATTGCTAGCTCTTCCAGTTTTCCGAGTCCTTTTGGAGTTTTGAGCAATGAATTAAGTTCGTTTTCCTTTTTTTTCATTCTAATTTTATCCAGAGGTTTAATTTTTTTTATTGTATCAAATAAAATTTTTTCTGATTTTTCCTTCATTTTATTTTTCCTCATTTTTTATTTTTTCAGAAATTTTTTCAAAAGTTTTTTCTGTGCCTGTCAAAAATTTTTCCATATCTTCATTATTATGAACATAAGAAATAAAATGTGCTTCGTATTTTGAAGGCGGTACAATTATTCCATTTTCAAGCATTGTGTCAAAATAAATGCTATAAAATTCATCGTTTGAGGAAATTGCTTTTTCCAGAGTGTCGACTTTTTCCTTTGAGAAAAATATTGTGAACAAGCTTCCAAAATGATTTACGCTTGCTGGAATGCTGTATTTTTTTATTAATTCATTAATCTGATTTATTAAATTTTCTGTTTTTGTATTGATATTTTCATAAATTTCAGTATTTTTTTTCAAAATAGAAATTGTTTCTATTCCAGCTGCAACTGAAATTGGATTTCCAGAAAGAGTTCCAGCGTGATAAACATTTCCGACAGGAGAGATTAAGTCCATAATTTCTTTTTTTCCGCCAAAACCGCCAACTGGATAACCGCCACCAATTATTTTTCCTAAAACTGTCAAATCAGGCGTAATTCCAAATACTTCTTGAGCTCCACCTAAAGAAATTCTAAATCCTGAAATCACTTCATCAAAAATCAATACAACTTTTTCTTTTTTTGTAATTTCACGTATTTTTTCTAAATATTCCTTTTTCGTTTCAATAAGCCCCATATTTGCTGGAATTGGCTCAATAATCACACAGGCAATATCCTTCTCACTTTCCAAAGTTTCCTTTAATTTTTCAAAATCTCCAAAAGGCAGTGTTATCGTATCTTTTACAACTCCTTCTGTAATTCCATTACTATCCTGATGTACAAACGTCAAAAGTCCCGAGCCAGCCTTTACAAGAAGCGAATCAGAATGTCCATGATAACACCCTTCAAATTTTACAATTTTATTTTTTCCAGTAAATGCACGAGCCAGTCGTACGCTAGCCATAGCCGCCTCCGTTCCCGAAGTAGTAAGTCTTAATTTTTCAATCGAAGGAAAACAGCTTTTTACAAGTTCAGCCAGCTCCACTTCTTTTTTCGTCGGCAATCCAAAGGAAGTCCCATTTTCCAGCTCCTTTTTCACAATTTCCAAAACTTGCGGATAATTATGTCCCAAAATCATAGGTCCCCAGGAACCAATCATATCCACATATTCATTACCATCTTCATCATAAAGTTTGCTCCCATTTCCACTTTTTATGAAAATTGGATATTCTTTATCTACAGACTGAAATGCTCTGACTGGGCTGTTTACACCTCCTGGAATAGCTTTTTTTGCTTTTTCATAAATTATTTTTGAATTATTTGTATTCATTAAAAATTTCCTCTTTTCTAATAATATTTTTATTTCTTTTCATTTTATCATATTTATTTTAATTTGAAAATATGTTTGAATTCTTTTAATACCGAGCTGATAAAATGTTTGAAAATTTTATATTATACAGTAAAAATTCAATTTTGAAAAAATAAAAAAAAATAACCACATTTCGTAGTTATATCTTTTTGACATTATTTATCACTAATCAATTAATGGAGGCGACAACCGGATTCGAACCGGTGTACAAGGTTTTGCAGACCTCTGCCTAAGCCACTCGACCATGTCGCCACTTGACTTTGATTAGTCTACCATATTTTTTTTACTTTGTCAAATATTATTTTTGATTTTTTGAATGTTTTGTGATATACTGTTACCGTAATTGATCTACTAAAATGGGAAAGATTGGAGGACAAAATGAGCGAAAAAAACTTGAAAATTTTAGGATGGATTGGAACATTGCTTTCTGTAATAATGTATGTGTCTTATGTTCCGCAAATAATGGGAAACTTGCATGGGAATAAAACATTTTTTCTACAGCCTTTAGCAGCAACGATTAACTGTACAATATGGACAAGTTATGGACTTTTAAAGGAAAAAAAAGATTATCCTCTTTCAGCAGCAAACCTGCCAGGAGTAATTTTTGGATTACTTGCAACAATTACAGCGTTTTAAATAATTTAATTTTAAAAATTTATTATTAAAAAGTTCATTTGAATGATGTTTGATCATTTTAGTGAGCTTTTTTTGTTAATTTTTTTATATAAAGTAGAAAAAAAATTATCTTTATGCTAAAATATGATTTGTAAAATGAAGAAATTTAAATAAAAAATATATAAAAATTAAAACAGGAGGAAAAATAATGCCAAATGAACTGAATAAAGTTTATTCACCAAACGAGATAGAAGATAAATGGTATAAAATATGGGAAGAAAAAGGGTATTTTAATGCACAGCACAATGCAGAAAAGCCAGGATATTCAATTGCTATTCCGCCACCAAATGTTACAGGGATTTTGCATATGGGGCATATGCTTAATAATTCAATACAGGATACAATTATTAGATACAAGAGAATGAGTGGATTTGATACGCTTTGGATTCCAGGAATGGATCATGCCGGAATTGCTACACAAAACAAAGTTGAGAGAATGCTGGCTGATGAAGGAACTTCTAAAGAGGAAATTGGATATGATGAGTTTTTGAGAAGAACTTGGGAATGGAAGGAAAAACATGGCGGGCTAATTACAAAGCAGCTTAGAAAACTGGGAGTTTCGCTGGACTGGACAAGAGAGAGATTTACTATGGATGAAGGGCTTTCGGAAGCTGTAAAAGAAGTGTTTATCAAACTTTATAATGATGGGCTTATTTATCGTGGAGAATACATTGTAAACTGGTGTCCGCATGATAAGACTGCACTTGCTGATGATGAGGTGAATCATGAGGATAAAAATGGAAAAATCTGGGAAATTAGATACCCGATTAAAGATAGTGATGAAGAATTTGTAATTGCTACAACTCGTCCTGAAACAATGCTTGGAGATACAGGAGTTGCAGTAAATCCTAATGATGAAAGATACAAACATCTGATTGGAAAAACTGTAATTTTGCCGCTTATGAATAGAGAAATTCCAATTGTGGCAGATGAGTATGTAGATATGGAATTTGGAACTGGGGTAGTTAAAATGACTCCGTCACACGATCCTAATGACTTTGAAGTGGCAAAAAGAACTGGACTTGCATTTTTAAATATTTTTACAGAAGATGCTCACGTAAATGAAAATGGTGGGAAATATCAGGGGCTAAAAAGATTTGATGCTAGAAAGGCTATACTTGCTGATTTGAAAGAGCAGGGGCTGCTAGTTGGAGTAAAAGATCATAAAAATGCTGTGGGGCATTGCTACAGATGTAATTCGGTTATTGAGCCAAGGGTTTCTACGCAATGGTTTGTAAAAATGGAGCCGCTTGCAAAAAGAGCATTGGAAGTTGTAAAAAATGGAAAAATTCAAATTACGCCGAAAAGATGGGAAAAAGTTTACTATAACTGGCTGGAAAATATAAGGGACTGGACAATTTCACGTCAAATCTGGTGGGGACACAGAATACCTGCTTATTATTCAGAAGATGGAACAGTTTTTGTGGCAAAAAGTCTGGAAGAGGCAAAAATTCAGGCACGTGAAAAATTTGGAAAAGATGTGAACTTGACGGAAGAAACAGATGTGCTTGATACTTGGTTTTCATCAGCATTGTGGCCATTTTCAACATTGGGCTGGCCAAATGAAACTGAAGATCTGAAAAAATTCTTTCCGACAAATGCACTTGTTACAGGTGCAGACATATTGTTCTTCTGGGTAGCAAGAATGGTAATGATGAGCCTTTACATAAAAGATGAAATTCCATTTAATTATGTTTATCTACACGGAATTATACGGGATGAAAAAGGTAGAAAAATGAGTAAATCTCTAGGAAATTCGCCTGATCCCCTTGACTTGATAGCAAAATACGGTGCAGACGCAATAAGATTCAGCTTCTTGTACAATACTTCACAAGGACAGGATATTCATTTTTCAGAAAAACTGCTTGAAATGGGTTCAGCTTTTGCAAATAAAGTGTGGAATGCGTCAAGATTTGTATTGTCAAATTTGGAAGATTTTGATGTTTCAACAACTGTGGATAAGTCGGAGTTAAAACTTGAAGATAAATGGATTTTATCCAAATTACAGACTGCTTCAAAATTGATTAATGAAAATATGGAAAAATATGAATTAGATGCTGCTGCAAAATTGACTTATGAATTTTTCAGAGGGGATTTCTGTGACTGGTATGTGGAAATTGCCAAAACACGTGTTTATGGACAAGAAGGTAGTGATAAAGTTGTGGCACAATGGGTATTAAGACACGTTCTTGATAAGGGGCTGAAAATGCTGCATCCATTTATGCCGTTTATTACCGAGGAAATTTGGCAAAAATTACAGACTGGCGAAGAAACAATTATGTTATCAGACTTTCCAAAAGAGGAAAAAGAGTTTATAAATATTGAGGCTGAAAAGGAATTTGACTATCTGAAGGAAGTTATTTCGGCAATTAGAAATATTCGTGGAGAAACAAATGTTTCGCCATCTAAAAAAATTGAAGTTATCTTCAAGACAGCTGATGAAAATGCAAGAAATATTTTGCAAAATAATGCCAAAATATTGGATAAACTGGCAAATATTGAAAAATATGAATTTAATCTGGAAATTCCAAAGCTGGTAGGATTTAGACTGGTTGAAACAACTGAAATTTATGTTCCGCTCGCTGATTTGATTGATTTGGATAAGGAAATTGAAAAATTGGAAAAAAGTATTGCAAAAATTCAAAAAGATTTAGATAAAACTTTAAAAAAATTGTCCAATGAAAGTTTTGTTAAGAAGGCAAATCCTGAGGCTGTGAAAAAAGAAAGAAGAATAAAAGAGGAGCTTGAAAATAAAATTGCTAAATTAACAGAATCGATGAGTTTATATAGATAATTTTTGGACAGGAGCATTATTTTTATGCTCTTGTTTTGGAATTTAAATAATTTTGAAAAATTTTTATAAATAAAGTTGCAAAATTAAAATTATGTTGTAAAATATATTAAGTAAAATAAATTTAAAATGGAGGAAATATGAAAAAACTTTTAATATTGGTTTTATTGGCTATTGCCTTGAGTTCATGCGTATCAGCCAATGTAGGCGTTGGACCTGGTGGAGTGCATGGCGGAGTTGGAGTATATTTTTAAAAGATTGGAGAAAAAATTATGAAAAAGATGTTTATTCTGTTTATGATTTTATTTGCAATTACTGCTTGCAGCAGTGCGAATGCTGGAAGTAAGGGAAAAGGTGAAGTTAGAATTGGTGTAGGTTTTTAAAGGAGGCGATTAAAATGGGAGCATTATTTTGGGCAATTTTGTCAGGGACTTTTGCAGTTTTGGAAATTATTATTCCTGGACTTGTAACAATATGGTTTGCTCTTTCGGCATTAATTGTAATGTTTTTTTCAAATTTTTCCAATGATTCGACAATTGAATTTTTCGTATTTGCAGTGCTTTCACTAATTTTTTTGATTTTTACACGTCCAGTTTTACGTAGATATATTGACATGCAGAAAAAAAATGGCTTTAATTCAAGCATGAAAGGAGCGGATGTAAAAGTTGAAAAAATCGTGGATGCTAGAAGAATTGAAAAGGAATATGAAGTAAAATTTAAAGGTTCCATCTGGACAGGAATAAGTGAAGAAATTTTTTCAGCTGGAGAAATTGTAAAAATTAAGGAATTTAGAGGAAATAAAATAATTCTAGAAAGAAAATATTAATTTTAAAATGAAAATATAGGAGGTAATATTATGTTGTTTTTACCATTAGTTGTTGTTCTTATTGTAACTACATTAATTTATGTTTTAAAAGCAGTAAAAATTGTGCCAGAATCACGAGTTCTTATTATTGAAAGACTAGGAAAATATGACAGATCCTTAAGCTCTGGACTAAGTTTTTTAAATCCATTTTTTGACAGAGTTGCAAGAAGTGTATCATTAAAGGAACAAGTTGTGGATTTCCCGCCTCAGCCAGTCATTACAAAAGACAATGCCACAATGCAGATTGATACAGTCGTTTATTTTCAAATAACTGATCCAAAGTTATACACTTATGGAGTGGAACGTCCACTTTCAGCGATTGAAAACTTAACGGCTACAACTTTGAGAAATATTATTGGAGATATGACAGTTGACCAAACTTTGACTTCAAGGGATATTATTAATACAAAAATGCGTCAAGAACTGGACGATGCAACAGATCCATGGGGAATAAAAGTAAATCGTGTGGAATTAAAAAGTATTTTGCCACCAGCCGACATTCGTGTTGCAATGGAAAAGGAAATGAAGGCAGAGCGTGAAAAAAGAGCAAATATCTTGGAAGCACAAGCAAAAAGAGAAGCCGCAATACTTGTTGCAGAAGGTGAAAAACAAGCTGCAATTTTAAGAGCTGAAGCTAAAAAAGAAGAACAGATAAAAGAAGCCGAAGGACGAGCAGAAGCTATTTTATCAGTTCAAAAGGCACAAGCAGAAGCATTAAGGTTATTAAACGAAGCAGCACCGACAAAAGCGGTATTATCACTAAAAGGAATGGAAACTTTTGAAAAAGTTGCAGATGGACAAGCAACAAAAATTATTATTCCAAGCGAATTACAAAATTTGGCTGGAATGGTAAGTGCATTTTCAGAGCTTTCTAAAACAGATAAACAATAAAAAATAAATTTAATGTAATTGAGAAATGCTGGATAAATATCCAGCTTTTTTTAAATATTAAAAGATTGAAAATGTTGTTAATAATGTTTGACTTTTAAACTTTCTAATGTTATAAATATATAGTGGAAAATAATATTTAGAAATATAGTTAGATTTGAGGAGGAAAAAGATGATTTACACATTGACATTAAATCCAGCGTTGGATTATGACATGTATCTTAAGGACGATTTGCAGGCTGAACATTTGAATCTTGCTCATGAAGTAAATTACAGAGCGGGTGGAAAAGGAATTAATGTTTCAAAGGTACTGAAAAATTTGGATGTAGAATCTACAGCAATTGGATTTGTTGCAGGATTTGTTGGAGATTTTATTATCAGGGATCTAAAAAAGGATAATATCAAATCTGAATTTGTGGAACTTGAAGGAAATACTAGAATTAATGTAAAAATTAATGGTAACGACAAGGAAACTGAACTTACAGGGGTTTCACCAGAAATTACAGCTGAGAAATTACAGGAATTAATTAACAAAATTTCTGATTTAAAAGATGGAGACATACTTGTACTTTCAGGAAGTGTCCCAGCTTCAATCAGCAGCAAAATTTACAAAGAGCTATCTGAAAATGTAAAAGCTAATGTAGAAATTGTGCTTGATACAAGAGGAAATTTATTGCAGGATAATATTCACAACAATCTTTTTGTTAAGCCAAATATTCATGAACTAAGAGAAATGTTTAATGAAAAATTGGAAACAAAAGCTGAAATTGTAGAAAAATGTAAATTCTTTTTGGATAAGGGCGTTAAAAATGTTATTCTTTCTAGAGGTGGTGAAGGTGCATTGCTTGTAAATAAAGACTTTGTGCTGGAAGCATCAGTTCCAAAAGGACAGCTGATTAATTCAATCGGAGCGGGAGATTCAATGGTTGCAGGATTTATCGCTGGATTTGTAAAAGGTCTTTCTCCAGAAGATTCATTTAGGCTTGCAGTTGCTTCAGGAAGTGCGACAGCTTATTCTTATGGACTTGCAGAAAAAGATTTGGTAAACAAATTGTATGATGAAATTGAGATTTCAAAGGAAACTTTCTAAAAATAGACTTGTATTAACGAAAATTAAATTTTAATTTGAATAAAATAGTTATGATTTTTGAATCGAGTTTTAAAGTAGTTTTACTATGGTAAAAAATAAATTTAAAAAAATAAAATAAATAAGGATGGTGTAAAGATGAAAATATCAGATTTACTGATTAAGGACAGAATAAATCTGGATGTGAAATCTACAAATAAAGTAGATATTATTAAGGAACTTGCTAGATTACATGAAAAAACAGGTGTTTTAAACGATTATGATGGTTATGTTAAAGCATTAATGGCAAGGGAAGAGCAAAGTTCGACTGGAATTGGAGAAGGAATTGCAATTCCGCATGCGAAAACAGAATTTGTAAAAAAACCTGCACTTGCTATGGGTAGAAAACCTGAAGGGATTGACTATGATTCATTGGACGGTGAACCTGCGACACTGTTCTTTATGATTGCAGCTCCAGACGGTGCAAACAACACTCATATTGAAACACTTGCAAGATTATCACAATTATTACTGGATGATGATTTTAAAGAGGCACTAGAAAACGCAAAAACTGCTGACGAAGTATTGGAAATTATTAACAAGGCTGAAGCAGAAAAATTTGCAGAAGAAGAAAAGAAAGAAGCAGTACCTGTACAAACTTTATCAGACGAAAATGCTCCTTACATAATCGCAGCAACAGCCTGCCCGACAGGAATTGCCCACACTTATATGGCGGCAGAAGCACTTAAAAAAGCAGCTGATGAAATGGGAATAAACATAAAAGTTGAAACAAACGGTGCTGATGGTAGAAAAAATGTCTTAACTGATGAAGATATTAAAAAAGCTACAGGTGTAATTTTAGCAATTAACAGAAATATCGAAGTTGATAGATTTGATGGAAAACCATTAATTCAAGTAGAGGCAAAAGAAGGAATTAATAATGCAAAAGCATTAATTCAACAAGTTTTAGATGGAAAAGCTCCTATTTTCCACGCAAGCGGATCTTCTACAGCTTCTTCAGAATCAGCTTCATCTGAGAAAAAAGGACTTTATAAACACCTGTTAAGTGGAGTTTCATACATGCTTCCGTTAGTAATAAGTGGAGGTATCTTAATTGCGTTGGCATTCT